>JAJFJH010000056.1 GCA_021774155.1 Nitrosomonas sp. | reverse complement strand
TAGGGTGGTGAGATGGGTTCTTTGCCTTCGGATTCATTGTAGGAAATGCCCATATCTTCGTAGGGGAAGAATTCAGTGTCCATGACCCAGATTTCTTGCGCGTCATCACCTGCAGTTTCAACTTCTACTTCATTTGCCAGTTCCATCACGCTGACATGCTTGCGTAATTGCTTTGGCTCGTCATAACCGGCTGTTAATGATTTATTGAAATCAAATTCTTCAAATTCCCAGAAATAGCGGTTGTCATCCAAATAAGGTGCGATCAGAATGTCGGTGCGTGGATTGAATGCAATATGCTTATCTTTAATGCTGTGTGCCAGTTGTACGCCAATGTCCCATGAGATTTGGTAGCTATCCAGCTTGTCTTGCGCTTGTGCAAAAAGCAGGCGGCCTTCAGCGATCCATTTGTCATCATCTTGATAGTCCGGGTCCAATAAAGCACGCGCCAGACGGTTAAGGTAATCGCCGATGCTGTTGTTCATTTCAGGTGTGGCGCTGTGTAAGACAGACCAGGTATGGCGTAAACCAGGAAAGCGACGAATAGAAAGCGCTTCAACGCGCGCGTCCTCAATGACAGAAATCGTCGCCATTTGCATCGGATTGATATTCTCGGCAGAGATGGGTTGCTTGGTTTCTACCAGATGTGCGGCGGCATGGGCAGCGGCAGCGCGATATACTTCAATGGCTGAGATGTCGCCATGATTATCATAGGCATCAGGCAGATGAATAAAATAATTTTCAAGAAATGGTTTGTAGCCTTCACGTGTTTCAAAGTCACCCGAGGTTGGCTTCATGAAGAAATCACGCGCCCACAATGCACGCATGTACATGTTGATGCGGCGCTGGACATCCACGAACAAGGTGCCTTTGCGTTCTTTTTGTAGAATGGCCATTGATTCTTTGGATTCCAACCCAAAATACTTAACCTGCTCTTCGTAATCGGTGCGATGCGCATGTGCGCCCCACATGGCCCAGCGACGCAGACCACCGAGGGTTAGTTGCTCAAACAAAATTTCCAGCTTGTCGAGCATGGGACGAACGCCGCGAGGTGCTTGGGCAATCAGAGTGTTGAGAAATTGCAGATAGTTCTGAAATAACTGTGCGTCGCCCAGGCGTTTAGCAGCGGTAGGTGCAGTTGCAAGTACCAACTCAATGACTGCGCCCGAGGTTCTAGAGGCTAGTGAAAGCACGGTGGTTGCAAGATCGGCTACGACATCTTCACCAACTTCTTTGGCAACCATGGGTGTTTCATCAATCCAGCAATCGACTAGGCCACGGCCACGCCCCAAACCACGCAGTGCTGAAGCACCTTTTAGGTAGTTGTCTAGCCCACGTGGCGAAAAGATTTTGACGGCTTCAGACCAAACATTCTTTAATAATGCGACTGATTCCGGTTCCAGGTCTTCTAGTAACTCTACGTAATCATTAAGATTGATACTCATGAAATACTCACTTTTTAATTAAAAGAAAGTTGCCACGGCTGCGTCTAGTGCGTCGCGCATGTCTGGATCGTCTGTGATGGGGCGGACCAGTGCGACACGACAAGCGGCATGGGCATCAACATTTTTTACGATCAAGCTGCCTGCATAAATCAGCATACGGGTAGAAATACCTTCATCTAAACCGTGGCCTTTTAAATTACGTGCGCGCTCAGCAATGGACACAAGCTTGTCGGCAATTTCTGCTGACACACCTGTTTCATGCGAGACAATTTCACACTCAACGGCGTGTTCTGGATAATTGAAATCTAAACCGCCAAAACGTTGTTTGGTGGATTGCTTAAGATCTTTCATCAAGCTTTGGTACCCAGGATTGTAGGAGATAACAATCTGGAAATCAGGATGGGCATTGATGAGCTCGCCTTTTTTCTCTAGTGGTAATACGCGACGATTGTCTGTCAATGGGTGGATGACGACGGTGGTGTCTTGGCGTGCTTCAACAATTTCGTCTAAATAACAGATAGCGCCGTAGCGGGCGGCAACGGCTAGCGGACCATCTTGCCAGCGCGTGCCTTGGGCATCGAGTAAGAAGCGGCCAACCAAATCGGACGCAGTCATGTCCTCATTACAGGCGACAGTGATGAGTGGCTTTTTCAGCCGCCATGCCATGTGTTCAACAAAGCGTGTCTTTCCACAGCCGGTTGGGCCTTTTAGCATCATGGGCATGCGTACAGAGTAGGCGGCCTCATACAATTCAATTTCGTCACTTACTGGATGGTAGTAAGGTTCTGTTTTAACGCGGTATTGGTCAATAATATCGCTCATAACAAACTCCTATTGTTTACCGATTGGTATACATTTAAGTCAAAAAAAGCCCCCAAACCCTTGCGAGAGTAGTGGGGGCTTTGAGTATTAATTTCTGCGGTTATTTAAACAGTCTTTCCGCGGAAAATCACCATGGCGGTACCTTGGCTTTGTGAAAAGTTGTCATAGCCAACCAGACGAACGTGGTTATCTGGATTTGCTTTATGACAAGCTTCTGCTTCAGCTAAAACACGATCAACGTCAGTTTCGCCAAACATCGGCAGTTTCCACATATACCAGTATGAGTCCATCAAATATTCAGGTTCTGTATGCTCGATGGCTGGGTTCCAGCCTTTCTTAACTAAATATTCAACTTGCTTGCGAATATTCTCTGGTGATAAAGCTGGCAGGTAAGAAAAAGTCTCGAACTTGCGGCTTGCGGGATCACTAACACGTGATTTGTAATCAATTACTTCACTCATTATTATTCCTCTAATTCAATTTCACAGAGGGAGGAAAGACAATCGTGTTCTTCCTCCCAATTCAGTTATTTACTTGTGTGTGACATCCAGCTTATCAACGGTATCGAACTCAAACTTGATTTCTTTCCAAGTTTCCATTGCAATCTTAAGTTCAGGACTGTGCTTAGCCGCATTCGTCAGAATATCTTTGCCAGCTTTCTCAATCTCAACACCTTGGTTACGCGCTTCAACACAAGCTTCTAGCGCCACACGGTTAGCAGCAGCACCTGCTGCGTTGCCCCATGGGTGGCCTAATGTGCCGCCACCAAACTGCAAACAGGCATCATCACCAAAGATGGCAACGAGTGCTGGCATGTGCCACACGTGAATACCACCAGAAGCTACTGGAAATACGCCAGGCATTGATCCCCAGTCTTGGTCGAAGAACAAACCACGGTTACGGTCTTCCTTAATGAATCTATCACGCATGGTGTCAATCCAGCCCAATGTTGCTTCACGATCACCTTCAAGCTTACCAACAACCGTACCTGAGTGTAGGTGATCGCCACCTGACAAACGTAGTACTTTGGTTAGTACGCGGAAGTGAATGCCGTGGTGTGGGTTGCGATCTAGCACAGCATGCATAGCACGGTGAATGTGCAATAACATACCATTGTTACGACACCAGTTAGCCAGACCTGTGTTAGCGGTTAAACCGCCGGTCAAGTAATCGTGCATGATGATCGGCGCACCTAGTTCTTTAGCAAACTCGGCACGTTTGTACATTTCTTCTGGGGTTGGTGCGGTAACGTTAAGGTAGTGACCTTTACGCTCACCAGTTTCGCGCTCAGCTTTGTCACAAGCTTCTACTACGAATTCAAAACGATCACGCCAGCGCATGAAAGGCTGACTATTGATGTTCTCGTCATCCTTGGTTAAGTCCAAACCACCGCGTAGACATTCATATACGGCACGTCCATAGTTCTTAGCAGACAGACCTAACTTAGGTTTAATGGTGCAGCCCAATAGCGCACGGCCATATTTGTTTAAGCGATCACGTTCAACTTGAATACCAGAAGGTGGGCCGCCGCATGTTTTTACATAAGCGATAGGGAAACGGACGTCTTCCAGACGCAATGCACGTAGTGCTTTAAAGCCGAATACGTTACCAACTAATGAAGTCAGTACGTTAACGACTGAGCCTTCTTCAAATAAGTCGATTGGGTACGCAACGAAAGCATAGAAACAAGTATCGTCGCCAGGTACGTCTTCAATTTTATAAGCGCGGCCTTTGTAGTAATCTAAATCGGTCAGCAGATCAGTCCATACCGTTGTCCATGTGCCAGTTGAAGATTCAGCAGCAACAGCAGCAGCGACTTCTTCACGGGGTACACCTGCTTGTGGTGTGATTTTGAAACACGCTAAAAGATCGGTGTCGAGTGGGGTGTAATCAGGCTCCCAATAAGTATGTCTATACTCTTTTACGCCTGCGCTATATGTCTTTGCCATGATATTTTCTCCAATTAAATCTGATACAAAAGAAAGTGAAGGAACAGAGTTTCAAACAAATTAATTTGAAACAATGTTACGAACTATAACGATAGTTTTTCATAAGAACAAATCAATAATTCTAATAATTATGATAAGCTATTACTTATGGTTTATTTCAACCCAGCTTGGGATCGTTAACTGATGCTGCATTTAACACTACGTCAATTAAAAGTTTTTGAATCGGTTGTCCGACATTTAAGCTATTCACGGGCTGCTGAAGATCTACATTTGACTCAACCAGCTGTTTCTATGCAAATTAAACAATTGGAAGAGAACGTCAGTTTGCCGCTATTTGAGCAAATGGGCAAGCGGATTTCACTAACCGAAGCTGGGCATGAGCTATATCGTTACAGCTGTGCCATATCTCAGCAATTAACTAACATGGAGGTGGCGCTGGATGAATTGAAAGGCATGGAACGCGGCAAGCTAAATATCTCAGTTGTCACCACCGCCAATTATTTTGCGCCACATCTACTGGCAAAATTTTGCCAACGCTATAGCGGCATCACCGTTAGTCTGAATGTCTCCAATCGTGAAACCGTCTTAAAGCAACTAGCCGACAATGTCATTGATCTCGCCATCATAGGACTGCCACCAGAAAATCAGGACATCGCCAGTGAGTCCTTCATGAAAAACCCACTGGTTGTCATTGCGCCACCTGAACATCCGCTGTGTCAATCAAAGAGAATTCCAGTTAAACGATTAGCAAAAGAAATCTTTCTTGTGCGCGAACCCGGATCAGGCACCCGTAGCGCCATGGAACGTTTCTTTGCCGTCAACAAAATAACCATCAATAAAGGCATGGAAACAGACACCACCGAAGCCATCAAACAAGCCGTCCAAGCCGGTATGGGGCTAGGCATCATGTCACAACACACAGCAGAGCTTGAGTTAGAAACCGGACGGCTTAAAGTGCTTGACGTGCAAGGTTTCCCCATTAGGCGGTATTGGCATGTGGTGAACCGGAAGAACAAACGTCTGTCGGGTGTGGCGCTGGCATTTCGGGAGTTTTTATTGAAGGAGGCGTCTGGATTGATGTTGGAGTCTAAGAAGGGTGGTTGAGGAAATAGTAGATTAGTTTTTGTTTTGAATTTGGTAGTTATAGTTATGATGTGATATGTCAATCAAATTACTCGTAAATATACTGTTGGCTATTAAAGGAGATTATGGATTGGTTGGGAGTTTTAACACAAATTTCAATTTTGGTTGCAAGTTCGGTTGCGATTTATGGAATAAATGCTTGGAGGCGAGAGTATGTTGGTAAACGTCAATTAGAGCTTGCGGAAGATTCGTTGGCTTTATTCTATGAGGCGCAAGATGCTATTAAGCATATGAGACACCCAGCTTCTTATAGCTCTGAAACTGATGATGTTGTGAGAGGAGAGCACGAAGCAGAAAAGGAATTTATAGCTAGGAAAAATGCTTATGTAGTTTTTCATAGATATAATAATTACCAAGTGTTATTTAGTAAGATTAATGCTTCCCGATATAGATTTATGGCGCAGTTTGGTAAGAATCAAGCGAGTCCATTTGATGATTTGAGAGTTATCGTTAATGAAATTAAGGCTTCTTCAAATGTGCTCTCACGTCTTTGGGCAAGAGAAATCCATATAGACGATGAGCAGTGGAAGGAACACAGGGCGCAACTTAATAAATATGAAGCCATATTTTGGAGTGGTTTGAAAGATGATGACCCAATTGATGAAAGATTAGATAAGGTGATTTCAGATATGGAGATAGTATGCCAACAAGTAATTTTTGGGAAAGGCTCTCCGCTTAGTTTTCTGAATAAACCCTATATCAAAAATGCATTGCTCCGTATGTATGAGCTCTATAAACGCCCAAAATAATCTAGGGTCGTCCTAATAACCATCATTTCTTCTTACTTACCAATATCTTAAAAATGGTATACTTTCTATACTATGTGCCGTTTTGAATTTGATGAATCAAAAAGCCGTTTAAATCTAAAAAAGCATGGGATTGATTTTGTTGATGCTCAAATACTTTGGGGAGACCCTGACATTATTGGGATTCAAGCTAAGTCAGATGATGAACCGCGTTTTTTGATTGTTGGCCGTATTGAAGATTGTCATTGGTCGGCGGTCATCACCTATCGGGGTGAGAATATTCAAATCATTTCGGTTAGGCGTTCACGTAAATTGGAGGTTGCGCTTTATGAAGGCTAAAGGTTTCGACAAAAAGTTTGATGAAAACCAGGAGGACATCATTGATGATCTTGATTTATCGACGGCAAAGCGCCCTAATCAGGTTCAAAAAAGAGTCAATGTGGATTTTCCTGCGTGGATTATTGACAGTCTAGATAAAGAGGCTCGTCGAGTGGGTGTGACGCGCCAATCCATCATAAAAATCTGGTTGGCGGAACGTCTTGAAGAACAAGCCGCGAAGCAATCATTGAATAATTCCAACCCAGTAGGGCGCAATAACTAAAAAGCATTGCGCGGTATCTATCTTGTCAGTACGCTGAAAATCGCTAATTGATGCAATCAATAGCCGTCACATAATCTTTGCCCAGATCATGGGCGACAGCTTCGTGCGTTAGATTGCCACGACATACGTTAAGCCCGTTGCGTAAATGCGCATCTTCTTCGAGTGCTTTTTTGTAGCCTTTATCTGCAAGTGCCAAAACAAACGGCAGCGTTGCATTGTTTAACGCAAAGGTGGATGTGCGAGCAAGGGCACCGGGCATGTTGGACACGCAATAATGTACGACACCATCAATCGTATAGATTGGATCAGCAAGGGTGGTTGGTTTTGATGTGGCGAAGCAGCCGCCTTGATCAATTGCTACGTCAACCAGTACAGCACCCCGGCACATACGTGCTACTAATTCGCGCTTCACCAGTTTGGGTGTTGCAGCTCCCGGTACTAGCACTGCGCCGATTACAAGATCAGCAGTCGACACATGCTCTTCAAGCGCATCGACAGTCGAGAATACGGTATTAAGCCGGGAGCCATACTGAAAGTCAAGTTGTTGCAAGCGATGTATTGATTTGTCCAGTACCGTGACGTGCGCTTCCATACCCATTGCGACTCGTGCTGCATTGGTGCCAACAACGCCGCCACCGATAATGACCACCCGCGCAGCAGGTACACCCGACACGCCACCGAGCAACATGCCACGGCCACCTTGATCCATTTCAAGGGTATGCGCTCCTGCTTGAACGGACATGCGGCCAGCAACCTCGCTCATGGGTGCAAGTAACGGAAGGCCGCCGTATTGGTCTGTCACTGTTTCATAGGCGATGGCAATACAACCAGATTCTAATAATGCCTGGGCTTGTGTTGGGCTGGCAGCGAGATGCAGGTAAGTAAACAGTATTTGCTCGTCATGAAGCAATGTAAGCTCGGATGGTTGTGGCTCCTTCACTTTAACTACCATCTCCGCTTTGGAAAAAATTTCCTCTGCTGTCTCGATAATCTCTGCACCCACATCCCGGTATTTATCGTCATCAAGGTCAACCGCGAACCCCGCATTTTTCTGTACCATCACATGATGACCATGAACAATCAGCTCGCGTACTGAAGAAGGTGTCAGCCCAACGCGAGATTCATGCGTTTTAATTTCTTTTGGTACACCGATGCGCATGTGAGTCTCCAAAAATAATCAGATGTAGTACCTAATGTAGCATCTTGGTCACAACAAATGACCCGCGAATATCGCCAAGTTTAAAATCTGTCGCTCTGTCATCAGGATAAAGTGTCGTGATTGTTTCTTGGACATCATTTGCTAAACTTTCACCATGACATGCGAGGCAGACTCCACCTGTAGGAATAGCTTTCATAAAACGAAATTCCTTGCTGCCATCGTGTTCAACGATTTCGGAAAACTCTAATGTTGTTGGGTCAGCACCCGCTGCTTTACGCGTTTCAAAATCCTCTAATACAGTTTTTTGCCATACATTCGGTGCATTGTCTGGATTACGGTTTTTAAGGCTGATCCTTGATACGCGCATGCCAGCTTCTGTAGCAACTTTCGCTGCGATTTGTGGTGCTTTAGTATTGCAGACTTCCAATGCCGTCACCGGTCCGCCAGCTTTTATTCCAGCTTGTAGTTCACCTTTTAAAGTGCCTGCAAATGATTTAATGACTG
>JAJFJH010000055.1 GCA_021774155.1 Nitrosomonas sp. | reverse complement strand
TAGGTCTCCGAGGGGACGCTCGGGAAATTCGCCTGCACAGACGCTACAAATAGCAGTCCGCAGACAAACATTATTGTCCTCAGCCAATACTTGGCAACCATGTTTCTCTCCTTTGTTGTTCTAAATCTTCTTTCAACAGTGTTGCTTCCATTTACGTTCCATAGCTCGTGGATTCTTCTTGGCCACTTTCCTCTAATACCACGGAATAGCCCTATTCTCTCAACAGGCATAATCGCCAGACTACTTAGTCATATGGGGACTGTCAAGAGAATTAGGCGTACTTTATTTAGTCAATTATAAACAAACACTGACAAAATCAAGACTTATCTGTTGATCCTTCAGCAGGTTTCTTACGTTGCATGTAATAGAACGCACCGCCACCTGCTGCGACAATCAATAGCACAATTTCCATCATACCAAAACCACCGCCGTGACTTCCGTGACCACCACTACCCCCTACAGCAAACGGAACTCGTGCAGCAACCGTTATATTACCCGCATCGTCATGTCTTTCCAGTAAAATTTCATAATCGCCTCTATCAGGAAGATTTGTGGACATTGCAATGATTCCAGAGCGATGCGCTTGTGGTGGCATGTACACAATACCGTGATCACTGACAGCCACACTATGCGCGGCTTCATCATCATGACCTTCGTGATCACCATGACCTGCATGCTCATCAGCTTCATGACCATCTTCATCTGCCTCAACCGCTTTTGCTTCTTCGTGTACTGCATCAGCATGACTGTCATCATGACCTCCATGGCCATCATGCCCAACTTTTACTAAGCGCACAGCAAGCGGTATCTCACGAGAATCCCAATCAAACAATTCTACGGTTAAATTCACTTTCCCTGGGGTTGGGATATTTTTACAGAAGGCATGCTGAGGCGGCAAATCATTATCAGGCACTTCGTAGCCATTAAATCCTACTGGAAACTCTCCATCATGATACGAACAGTCGGCGGTATCATGGTGACCCTCATGAGCCAACATTAACTGCGCATGCGCAGGTATCGTTAGCAAAGAAATTAATACTGCGCCACCTAATTTTGTTACCCAACCATGTTTTGATGCTTGCTTCATATTTTCTCCAATTTATTATTCGCGAACTATTCAGTTCAACTACGTTCAGCAAATCCAATTTAAACTACTAAGCACGGCATTGTATAACAATTCAATTCAAATCAAAATTTGAATTGAATTGAATTAACAACTCGCATTTTATAGGCATATCTATCCCGGCATCAGTCAATCAAAAAAACACCTCGTTGTCGTCGCATTCGCCAACTTGATTGTTTATTCTCAAGACACACGCCATAGCTAAAGGATGGTGGCAGCTCGGGGAATTGGAATCGCAAATCAAAGAACCAAAAACATGTTTCATTGCTATCATGATCTATACGATCCAACACTGGAAATACTGCATATTCTCGAAATTTCTCAAACTCAGGTTGCAACCAAGCTTTATTTGCGTGCTGCAAATTATAAGTTTCGTTACCATACTGGTAGTAACGTCGCCACATAGCTTGTTCATATGGTCGATAAGCGACCATCATTCTTTGCAATAACCATACATCTGAGACATACTGCTGACTCACTCGATCACGCCATAGATTTATATAAGCTACGTGGTATGTTTGGCCATCTTGAATGATAATTTTCCAATTAAAAGCTGATAACGGTTGTGGCAGCGCATTAATTTCTACTTTTTTCATTGCTTGTGAGTCCGCATAAGCCACTCCGATATTCATTGCACGCTCATGCAGGTTCCACAAAAAACTCACGTAACACAACAATCCAACCAAAGCACAAACAGCAAAAACTCTTTGTCGCGGAAATCGCAACGAAAAAAACAACCCGGCAATAATGATTAAACTAAACCATGGATCAATAACAAAGACTAATGACAAAGAGATTCGCTGCATTGAAAATGGAGCAAATAACATCAAACCATAAGAGGTTATCAAATCACCCGCTATATGGATAGCAATGCCCATACAAACTGGCCAATAAAACACTTTCCATGAATATTGCCTACGCGAAAGACGTGAAAATAAACAAGATAGAAGAAACGCCCACACAGGTAACATCGCTAAGGAATGTGTTGGACCTTGATGCCAATTCAAATAAGTTAACGTATCAATCAATCGTAGCGCGAGATCCAGATCAGGAAAAGCAGCGGCTACAAATCCAACTAGAATACGTGCACGTAAAGGCAAGACTTGCTCGGATGATTGCGCAGGTGGCGCGGTTGCCCGAACCAGCAAGGCACCACTTAATGCATGAGTCAACGGATCCATTTATCTATTCAATCAGCGATTCGGCTTTATCACTTCCGTTTCAACGTGACTAGGCGACGACCCAGCTGACTCTTGCTGAGAACCATATACCGCACGATCCAGCGTCTCAGCAAGCTGTAATTTGTGCCGCAAAAACTCACGTGTATTTTGTGAATCGTTAGAAGCATCATTCATCCAACACACAAACGTTGCTAAATAAATTGTTGTTAAGGCAGTTTCCTCCAATGCACGACGTACACATGTGGCATCTCGCTGCGCAGCCTCACGCACCCACTGAACGGTACGACTCACACGCATGATCGCAGGAATTTGAATATGTACATGCCCCGGCTCTAATTTAGCCCCAATCATTTGCCGGGTCACATTACGATGAACTGATAACGCATCTAGCCACACCATAATTAAGTCATTCAAGCGCTCTTGATGAGGCAATGCTAGGAAATCTGCATTTTCTGATAACTTAAGCATCGCACTATCCGCACGATCAAACCAAGCATCAACCAATTCTTCTTTCTCTCGAAAATGGAATCGCATGTCATTCAACGAAATCTTCATTTTGACAGCCACATCAAAAAGACGTACCGCTTCCCAGGATGAGCTTTCAGCCAATTCAATCGCAGCATCAACAACTGCATCACGGGTATCATGATTATTTGTCATTATCTTGACTCTCCTGCACTAGGTGTCTGTATTTGCAATATTACGCCATATTTCAAGTTAACCCAGCAACTTTCCCCCATGAATCCCGTAATGTCACAACGCGATTAAATACCGGCTTCCCTGATTTTGTATCTACACGATCAGCTATGAAGTAGCCGTTACGCTCAAACTGGAATGACTGCTCAGGTTTCACTTCACTGAGTGACTGCTCTACATAAGCGACAATTATTTCCTTTGAGTTGGAGTTTAGTGATGTTTTGTAATCCTTATCGCCGGTATCTGGATAAGGATCAGAAAACAGGCGGTCATAGAGCCGCACTTCAGCCTGAAGAGCGTGTTTGACTGACAACCAATGGATATTACCTTTGACTTTGCGTTTTTCAGCACCCTCTGTACCGCTTTTGGTATCGGGGTCGTAGGTGCAATGAATAGCTTCTATTTCACCTGCCGCATTTTTCTCTACAGAAACACATTTCACGATATAAGCATAACGCAAGCGGACTTCTGCACCAGGCGACAGACGGAAATAACCTTTTGCAGGCTCTTCCATGAAATCATCGCGCTCAATGTAAATTGTTTTGGATAGCGGCATGACACGCTTTTCCCATTCTGGCTTTTTGGGATGATTGGGCGCAAAGCAATCTTCCTCTTGGTCGCCCGGATAATTGTCAATGATCAGTTTTAATGGCTTTAATACGGCAATACGACGCGGCGCAGTTTCATTCAGGTCTTCACGTAGACAATCTTCCAGCACACTCATATCGATCCATGAGTCTGCTTTACTGACACCAATACGCCCAATAAACAATCGAATGGACTTGGGTGTAAAACCTCGGCGACGTAACCCGGCGAGTGTACTCAGCCTCGGATCATCCCATCCATCAACGAGACCACCCTCCACCAACTCAATCAATTTACGCTTACTCATAACTGAGTAGGTCAAATTTAGGCGCGCGAATTCAATTTGTTGTGGATGACACGGCACTTTGTCCGCCAGCTGTTCCAGCACCCAGTCATAAAGTGGACGATGATCTTCAAATTCCAGCGTACACAATGAATGAGTGATATTTTCCAAAGCATCCGATACACAGTGCGTATAGTCGTACATGGGATAAATACACCATTGGTCACCAGTACGCTGATGGTGAATGTGGCGGATACGATAAATCACTGGATCACGCATATTCATATTAGATGAGGCCATGTCAATCTTGGCTCTCAGCACATACCTACCATCAGCAAACTCGCCTGCTTTCATGCGCCGAAACAAATTCAGGCTTTCTTCTATCGAGCGATCACGATAAGGGCTATTTTGACCGGGACTGGTGAGCGTACCGCGCTGCTCGCGAATTTCATCTGCGGTAAGGCTTTCGACGTAGGCTTTTCCCTGAGTAATTAGATACTCTGCAAAAGCATAAAGCTGGTCAAAATAATCTGAAGAGTAATGCTGACGATCCTCCCAATCAAAACCCAGCCATACGACATTTTCACAAATGGCATCAACATATTCTTGAGCTTCTTTTTCAGGATTCGTGTCATCAAAACGCAGATGACACACGCCTTTGTAATCGCTTGCCACTCCAAAGTTTAAACAAATACTTTTAGCATGACCAATATGTAAATAACCATTTGGCTCTGGCGGGAAGCGCGTTTCTACACGTCCATGCCATTTGCCTGAGCGATTATCTTCATCAATGGTGGCACGAATAAAATTAGAAACAACCGTATCGGTATCGGTATCGGTTGATGAGTACGCTACAGATTTATCTTTCAAGTGTTTTTCTCTCGGGGATTAAGGTTGCTATGATTATAACGACGATCAACTAGAAACCGGGGAAATATAAATAATTTTAATTTTGCTATCAATCGCAGGTGTCCTGTATTTTGCATTGCAACCCGAAGATCGATTTAAAATCCCGTCATCGCGAACACCATCTTATTTATTGCTATGCCGGAGATATTAGTAACAAATAGAATTATCCGCTTTTGCTTTTATATTTTACTCGGCTATTTTGATTATCATTATCACCAAAAACAAAGCGGTATTTATATTGGAGAAAGAAAGGGAAAACCATAACCATAACCATAATTCAGTTTGACATTCAGACTTACCTCACATAAACTTGCGGGCTTCCTTAGAATAATTACGTGAGCAGGATAAGTTTCTGTGAAAACATTTTCAGCAAAACCACTAGAAGTCACCCATGATTGGGTTGTAATTGATGCCACCGATAAAGTATTAGGGCGTTTGGCCACAATCATTGCACACCGTTTACGTGGCAAGCATAAGCCTATATACACACCACATGTTGATACGGGCGATTATATCATTGTAATAAACGCCGATAAAATTCGCGTCACCGGCAA
Source organism: Nitrosomonas sp. (assembly GCA_021774155.1). GTDB lineage: Bacteria > Pseudomonadota > Gammaproteobacteria > Burkholderiales > Nitrosomonadaceae > Nitrosomonas. Next base: position 15,676 of record JAJFJH010000055.1, on the reverse strand, counting down.
CAAAACGGAAGATAAGATCTATTATCGTCATTCTGGCTACCCAGGCGGCATATATGAAACGAATTTCAAAAAAATGCATGACCGCTTCCCTGATCGCCCACTGATGAAAGCCGTAAAAGGGATGCTACCAAAAGGACCACTAGGTAATGCGATGCTTAAAAAACTCAGAATTTACGCTGGCGGCGTGCACCCTCATGCAGCGCAACAACCACAACCACTCGAAGTTAGGGCTTAACTAATTATGACGACAAGCTACAATTACGGTACGGGAAGACGCAAAAGTTCCGTGGCACGTGTTTTTATAAAGTCTGGCACAGGTGCGATAACAATCAACAACAAACCGATTGATGTGTTTTTTTCTCGCGAGACAGGTCGTATGATTGCACGCCAACCGCTAGAATTAACTGAAAATCTCACCACATTTGACATCATGGTAAACATACGTGGCGGTGGCGAATCAGGGCAAGCAGGAGCAGTTCGTCATGGCATTACACGCGCATTGATCGACTTTGATGAGTCGCTTAGGCCCGTACTACGTAAAGCAGGTTTAGTGACACGTGACGCACGTGAAGTTGAGCGGAAGAAAGTAGGCCTGCGGAAAGCACGTCGACGCAAGCAATTCTCTAAACGATAATTTGCTTTTGCACACTAAAAGCCGCCATTACTGGCGGCTTTTTTTATTTATAATGGGATATCTATGAAACAACAAATTTCGTACTAGAACGGAGTCACCATGATCAATGTAGGAATTGTAGGTGGAACAGGCTATACCGGCGTGGAGTTACTACGCATCCTGTCCCAGCACCCAGAAGTCAATTTAAAAACAATCACTTCTCGCAAGGAAGCGGGGATGAGCGTTGCCGATTTATTCACTAATCTACGCGGCCACACCACACTTAAGTTCACCGACCCATCCAATGCTGAATTAGAAAAATGCGACTTAGTTTTCTTTGCCACTCCCAATGGTATCGCCATGCAACAAACCAGTGAATTACTAAATGCCGGTGTTAAGGTCATTGACTTGGCTGCTGATTTTCGCATTAAAAACGTAATTGAATGGGAGAAATGGTATGGCATGCCTCACGCCAGCCCAGAATTAGTTGCTGAAGCCATTTATGGTTTACCAGAAATTAATCGCGATCAAATAAAAAATGCGCGACTAGTCGCCAACCCAGGTTGTTATCCAACGGCCGTACAACTTGGCTTTCTCCCGTTAATAGAAACGGACATTGTCGACAGCAACAACCTTATTGCCGACGTGAAGTCTGGCGTATCGGGTGCGGGACGAAAAGCCGAAGTACACACTCTCTTTGCCGAGGCAGCCGACAATTTCAAAGCTTATAGCGTTCCTGGCCACCGTCATTTACCTGAAATTAAGCAAGGCTTATCTGATGTCGCAGGAAAACCTATTGGACTTACATTTGTACCTCATTTAACCCCCATGATCCGCGGCATTCATGCCACGCTTTACGCAAAACTCTCTCAAGATATTGACTTACAATCATTATATGAAGAACGTTATGCAAATGAACCGTTTGTGGACATTTTGCCTGCAGGCAAACACCCGGAAACACGTTCGGTTCGCAGCTCAAATATATGCCGCATTGCAGTGCACCGACCCCAGAATAGTGATATCGTCGTTGTATTATCTGTGACCGACAATTTAGTTAAAGGTGCCGCCGGGCAGGCTACTCAGAATATGAATCTTATGTATGGGCTACCTGAAACGCTGGGCGTTGACCATGCTCCATTGCTACCCTAGGAGTAACCGATTCATTTAAAAACTTTATGGTTTATAATTACTCTACATTATAAAAACTCGGTTTATACGCATCAAGTATGTTTTGTTTACTCCGTTAGTAATCACAAACATCCTGGAGGATGAATTTCTTGAGACTTAGAAGTGACGAAACCACAAAAAAACCAATCTAACATTACCTCGCCTCGCGTTGTTGTACGTCCATACATCCCGTGGAGTTTGCGCCTACTCGCCACATTTATATTCATTGCCCTGTTATTAGCACTATCCTGGGGAATGTATAGCTTAGGAATCAAATCATCGAACACGAATACAAGCAATAACGGCAAGTTCATCAATGACGAATTGATTACCTTATATGACCCGAATACATGCCTACAAAACTATACTCAAGAACGATGTGCAGTACTTTCTAAATTTGCACACAAATTGCAAATGAATAATACCGTGCATGACGACCTAACGAAACAAATCAGGTTACTCGGGGAAGAGAATCACCGCCTTAAAGAAGAGTTGGTTTACTTCCAGCATCTCATGACAAATAAAACTGACACTGCTTCAGGTATATCTATCAATCGTTTTAGTTTGATGCAAGGACAATCTGCAAGACAATATCGGTATACCCTTTTATTAACCCAAGGCGGCCAACGACCTAAAGATTTTGAGGGAAACTTAAAATTTTTAATTACATTACGACAAAATTCTGAGAAGAAAATTGTAGCGCTTGCTAACAGTGATTCTTCCAAATCATTCCCGGTCAATTTTAAACATTACAAGAGAATTGATAAAAGTTTTCAAGTACCTGAAAATGCAGTCGTGGAAAATATACAAGTGCAAGTTTTCGAAAAAAACGAATCTGAAGCTAAATTAACACAGACAGCTGAACTGTCATCGTAAGGGAGACTAATATGTTTGGTAATAATAAAAAAGGGAAACAACACGGTCATATTGATACGCTTATCGGCACCAAAACACACATCGAAGGCAATATCAATTTTAGCGGAGGATTACGTGTAGACGGTCATGTTTGTGGTAATATCACTGCTATTGGTGACACACAAAACACCCTTGTATTAAGTGACCAGGGAAATGTAGATGGCAAAATACAGGTCTCCAATGTTATTATCAACGGAACCGTTACCGGCCCGATTCAGGCAGATGAATATTTAGAATTACAAGCAAAAGCTAAAGTATTTGGTGACGTTCATTATGGCTCAATGAAAATCCAACTGGGTGCTTCCGTTGAAGGAAAATTAATTCGCATGGATAACGTACAACCTGAAAAATTGGTCACATTAATTCCTGCGTCATCTGATTAACATTTGTATAACGGTACAGTGGGAATTTAATTTCAGACTTCTCTTACATTTGGGAACTTATTATGACTATTACTAGCACAGCAAACACTACAATTAACTCACCGCCGCCACCGATATCTTTTACAGATGACGCCGCCAGCAAAGTTAAGCGGTTAATTATAGAAGAAGAAAACGACAATCTGAAGCTAAGAGTCTTCATCAGCGGCGGCGGATGCTCAGGCTTTCAATACGGCTTCACATTTGATGAACTAGTAAATGAGGATGACACCGTTATTGAAAAGAACGGCGTCAAATTACTGGTTGATCCAATGAGCTTCCAATATTTAATTGGGGCACAAATTGATTATCAGGAGGATCTAAACGGCGCTCAATTTATCATCAAAAACCCTGGCGCCGCCAGCACCTGCGGCTGCGGTTCTTCATTCTCAGTTTAAGAACTCCATTCAGGCGGGGTAGATCGCACCTAAAATCCTACTCCCCTTAGCACCCGTAACAACCGGAAGATTGCTCGGCACGCCCATGATAGCTTGTTGTGCTAACCAAGCAAATGCATAGGCCTCCACCCAATCTGCATCAACCCCTAACTGATCCGTCAACCCAACACTTTTCTCAGACAAAGCCCCACTAAGGCAAGACATCAATAGACCATTGCGCGCACCACCGCCACAAACATAAATTTCCTCAGAATTTGGACAGTAATCTAATATTGAGTTAGAAATTGTCTGTGCAGTCAATTGCAATAGTGTCGCCTGTACGTCTTCTGGCTTCTCATGACCTACTAAATACTGCTCTAGCCAAGTCATATTAAACATATCTCTGCCCGTGCTTTTTGGCGGAGGAAGCGAGAAGAACAGATGGGCTAGTAACTTCTCTAGCAACGTAGGAATAATTTCACCCGACGACGCCCACTCGCCATCTTGATCATAAGGACGACCTATATAGCGCAAGCACCAAGCGTCCATAAGCAAATTACCAGGGCCACAATCAAACCCGATGACCGCCTTACCTAGCTCAAGACTTGTTATATTAGAGATCCCACCTATATTCAGAATCACTCGACTGTATTCTGGTCGCATGAATATGGCTTGATGAAAAGCCGGCACCAACGGCGCACCCTGTCCTCCAGCAGCAATATCACGACTCCTGAAATCAGCTACGACAGTGACAGCTGTTAATTCAGCTAATAGAGCAGCATTAACCAACTGTATCGTGTAATTCTTCTCAGCTTCAGGGCAATGTCGTATGGTCTGACCGTGACACCCTATCGCAATAACATCTTTTGCCACTAAGCCACTCGTCTTAAATAAATCATTAACCGCACTAGCATAAAGTACAGACAATTCATTACTCATCATAGCCGCACGATGCAATTCGTTATTACCGACCTGATGCAAAGCCAATAACTGGCTACGCAAACGCTCATCATAAGGCAAAAAATGTGTCTTTAGTAACTGCAGGGATGGTGCGGTAAAGTCGGCTAATACGGCATCGACACCATCCAAGCTGGTGCCTGACATGATGCCGATATAATAAGCCGATTTCAAATGATAACTAACCCTTTAATCATCCATTGATAGATTTCGGAATTAATTAAGAGAAGCGTAATTGGTATTACGCATTATATTCAACCGAGAAACCAACGATTTTGTTTCCTTAAAGAAAGCCACTCGATCTTTTTCCGCAATTGGTGGTGCTGATGGCAAAACCACTTTAGCGGGGTCATGCTGAACTCCATTCACACGCAACTCATAATGTAAGTGTGGGCCAGTTGCTAGACCAGTTGCTCCAACATATCCAATCACATCGCCTTGATTTACACGCTTCCCACCACGTAAACCCTTAGCAAAACGAGACAAATGACCATACGCTGTAGCATATTTACCATTATGCTTTAATACGATCAATTTGCCATAACCACCTTTTGTGCCTGCAAATGAAACTGTTCCATTCGCCGTCGCTTTTATCGGTGTACCCGTAGGTGCAGCATAATCAACACCGCGATGTGAGCGCCATTTTTTCAGCACTGGATGAAAACGAGAATTGGAGAAACCTGAACTAATGCGAGAGAATTCCAAAGGGGAACGTAAAAACTGTCGTTGCATACTCTCACCAGCCGGCGTGTAATAACCACCATCACCATTAGGTGATTGAAAATATAGCGCCTTATGAGACTTCCCTTTATTGACATACTCAGCAGCTAAAATTCTTCCCGTTTTAGCCTGCTCACCATTGTCATGGAGTGTTTCATATACGACAGTGAAACGATCACCTTCACGTATATCACGGTGGAAGTCAATTTCCGTCTCAAAAATGTCTATAATTTGGAGAGCAATACTATTAGGAACACCCGCTTGATCAGTTGCACCAAACAAAGAACTTGTTACCCTACCTGATCTCATACGAATTTGCGCATCAAGCTCAGCCTGCTGCTCAATCATCTGGAACGTATCACCTGTTTTTTCCATCAAAAACAGCTCTTCATTCCCAAAGAAATAACGCATCATCAACAACTCACCCCGAGCAGTTGTTTGTGCATAAACCGTTTTTCCTGGCATTAACTTACGCATCGCCTGACTATCCCTCGCGACGCGCAGGAAGGCTGATTTATCCTGATTGTTTATTTTTAATCGCGTAAGAATCGCAGCTACCGTATCACCCCGTTGAATATTTTCCTGGTGCCAAAAATTCCGATTTGAAATATTGTTATGTACAATGTTCGGGATAGATAAATCGCGGACAACCTCCTTAACTTGAAAGGTTTCCATGGAAGCATTGGGCGCCGTACCAAACGCAGTAACGACACCAAACAAGGGCAAGCTAGACAAAACAACAAGCCAAGCTAATCTTTTTTTTGTTAACACGGGCGATTTATAAGCTAGAATCTTCTTCTTTTCTTGTAACGGCATTAACAGCATATAAAAAATACCTCCTATTGTTCCAGTCAACTTTAATTTTAACATGGAACAGCTTATTTCTACGTATTAATCTACCATCAGCATCACTTTAAAATGATGCTGACATATATAATCGTAACTCTTTGAAACCACTTCATACCTATTGTGAGCAAATCAATCTTAGAACAACTGGAAATTATAAAACGAGGCAGTAGCGAGCTATTGGTAGAGAAAGAGCTCGAATCAATGCTTATTGCTAATCGCCCACTGAGAATTAAGGCCGGATTTGACCCAACAGCACCCGACCTTCATCTTGGCCACGCTGTTTTAATCAACAAATTAAGACAACTACAGGACATGGGACACCATATCTTGTTTCTAATTGGTGACTTCACAGGCATGATCGGCGACCCTACCGGAAAGAACGCAACCCGCCCACCACTAACACGCGAACAAGTTGCAGAAAATGCAAAATCCTACACAGCGCAAGTTTTTAAAATACTCAAACAAGAGCAAACAGAAGTTGTATTCAACTCCAGCTGGATGGACAAACTAAACGCTGCGGATCTCATTAAACTGGCTGCCACCCATACCGTTGCACGCATGCTGGAACGTGATGATTTTGATAAACGTTATCGCGGCAACCAACCCATTGCTATTCATGAATTTCTATACCCGCTAGTGCAAGGCTATGACTCGGTTGCGCTTAAGGCCGATTTAGAACTTGGGGGCACAGATCAGAAATTCAACCTATTGATGGGGCGTGAATTACAGAGACATTACGGACAAAAGCAACAATGCATCCTCACTATGCCGCTTCTGGAGGGACTTGATGGCGTCAACAAGATGTCAAAATCCCTAAATAATTATGTTGGAATCACTGAAAGCCCCAAAGAAATTTTTGGCAAACTGATGTCTGTTTCGGATGAATTAATGTGGCGCTATATTGAGTTACTCTCTTTTGAATCCATCAGCACCATCCAGCAGTGGAAAAAAGAAATCGTAGAAGGCAAGAACCCACGCGACATCAAAGTAATGTTTGCACAAGAAATTGTCACTCGTTTTCATAGCAAACAAGACGCTGAAGACGCATTAACCGACTTTGAAACACGCTTCAAACGCGGCGCATTACCTGATGACATGCCACAAATGAGCATTCAAGCAGAAAATAGCGACGGACTACCTCTCGTACAAATTTTAAAACAATCCGGCCTGACTGCGAGTACCAGTGAAGCGATAAGAATGATTAAACAAGGCGGTGTTAAATTAAATGGTGAGAAAGTTGAAGACAAATCTCTCAAAATAATGAGCGAAGAAACAATCACCCTACAAGTCGGAAAGCGAAAATTTGCCAAAGTATCAATTACTAAGTAAAATTCAGCACTCAAAAGAAAAAGTAACTGTAACGGGTGTTTTTTCTTTTAATCAATAGGTTAAACATTAAATCTAAATACAACAGAAATTATAGCTTAAATTAAGCATAGCAATCACACGCGATTACTGTATACTCCGGCCTTCGGTAAAGGTTCGACGAACCTTACCCCGGTTTCATCGTTCCTGACCTCCTTCCTTTTTTCAAGTTTTTTAACAAAAACTTTTCAGTAGTTTTGGTTAGCGACGATGCTTTATACGTCTGCGCTAGCGGCACTTAGCTAATTATTTCTGGCTGTCTTTTTCTGCTCGCGCACTTTGTTTTTCTTTATCAGGAAATTAATGTGTCTTTTGAAAATCTAAACTTACACCCTTCTATCATCAAAGCAATTACTGAAGCGGGCTACACAGTACCCACGCCTATCCAGCAGCAAGCAATTCCAGAATTATTAGCTGGTCATGACGTCATGGCATCCGCCCAAACAGGAACCGGCAAAACAGCCGCTTTTATGTTGCCAGCATTACACCTTTTAGCAACGCCACCAAAAGAGCGCGGCAAAGGCCCTCGCGTCCTAGTACTTACCCCGACACGCGAGCTTGCATTACAAGTTTCTGAAGCCGCATCAAAATATGGGAAACACTTGTCACGTATTAAAGTTGTCAGCATTTTAGGTGGCATGCCTTACCCATTACAAAATAAATTATTGTCACAACCTGTTGATATTTTGGTGGCCACACCTGGACGCTTAATTGACCATATCCAGCGCGGACGCATTAATTTCTCACGTTTAGAAATGCTCGTACTAGACGAAGCCGACCGAATGCTCGACATGGGTTTTATTGACGATGTAGAAACCATTGCAGCCGCAACACCCGCAACCCGACAAACACTATTATTCTCAGCCACTCTCGACAGCGCGATTGATAAAGTTGCCTCACGTCTGCTCAAATTACCCAAGCGCATTCAAATCGCCACACAAAAAGCAAAGCTTGATAACATTGAACAAAGGCTTCATTACACCGACGATCTATCACACAAAAATAAGCTGCTAGATCATGTCTTACGTGACGTAACACTAAAGCAAGCCATCATTTTTACTGCTACTAAACGTGACGCTGATACACTGGCTGATAATCTTTCAGCCCAAGGTTTTGACGCCGGCGCACTGCATGGCGACATGAACCAACGTGAGCGTACGCGCACATTAAACAAACTTCGTCGTGGTGGACTTCGCGTATTAGTCGCAACTGATGTGGCAGCACGTGGTATTGATGTTGCTGATATCACACACGTTGTTAATTTTGATTTGCCAAAATTTGCAGAAGATTATGTTCACCGTATTGGCCGAACAGGTCGTGCAGGCGCATCAGGTATCGCCATATCATTTGCTTCCGGCAAAGATGGTGTACATTTAAAGAGAATTGAACGATTTACTGGCCAAAATATTACGCCACACGTCATTCCTGGAATGGAACCACGTTTCAAACCACGTCCAGGTGGAAATGGTGGATTCAGAAGAACGCCCAACGTTGAACACAAGCGTAAGCGCTCATGGTCGAACAACAACAATAGCAGCAATGCCAACAGCAGGAATGGTGCTAGACAAGATTTCAACCCAAACGGTAATTTTCAATCCAAGAGACAAGACGTCAATGGAAACCATGCTAACAGCAACAGTAATGGCAATAGTCGTCATCGCCCATACGCTAATAACAACCAAGGAAACTCACAGCGCAGGAGCACTTGGAGTCAATAAAACAAGATGAAATTTAGCAACACATTTATCTAAAAAAGACCCGGCAAGACCGGGTCTTTTTATTGCTCTCCGTCACAATTTATCACCGCTACTCAACTTGCAACACACGACGCTTTTGCAACATCCGCACGATTAAATAAATAGCTACCGCTGCCAGCAAGTGTTTGATGGTATGGCCACTAACAACCTGCCACAAATCATAAATTTCCTGATCAAATGTTTCAGCCACTTTAGCAACAACATACAAAGCAATAACCTTGTTCATATCACCGCCTCGCGTGTAATTAGATGGAAAAAGAATACCCAGCAAGATAATCAGCAACAACGAATAAAATTGCACCACAATATAATAATTTAGATTTCCAGCACCTAGCTGTTCCGTCCAATGCCAATACAACACACTGACCGCTCCCAGAACAACCAAAATAGGCAACGCCCATAGACCAACCTTAACGCTAATACGCTCCACCAACACTGCAGCAAGCAATGCTGCAACACCTATCGCAATAGGCAATCGATCCCATAACAATACCCCATTATCCGGCGCCCAATGATAATAAGCCGACCCAAAACTAGTCATCACAACACTCAGGAACACAACCAAATAAGGCCAACACTCTGCTCTGTTAATAAAACAATGCTGCCCTGATGATCGATAGCACTGCAAAACAAATAGCATACCGATCAGCCCACTGACTAAGATGGCTAAATTAGAAACAACATTTAGAAAATTTGGAATATCAAAGAATGATATTTGATCGGCGAATTGATGGTAAGCAACTGACTGAGAAATGGGCGGATAAAGGACTGTCATCAACAAGATAACAACAGTGAGAATACCTAAAACCCAGAGTCGTCGTTGCATTATATATTCATCATGTCAAGTACCCCATTCATAGCGCCTTCCTCATGGCTCATAGCATTTGTTGCCAAGCCTTTCAACAGAATGACTATATGACGACCTGATGCCTAGGCATGCAGAACTTCTCGCCGCCTCATTCATAATAGATTGAGCCTTCACCTTTTACCCTAAACCACTTTGTTATAATAATTTTCTCGCCTTTTTCAACTGGAAGGCCTGCATGGTGCGTATTACAATTAACCTTGCCATCCGGATAAAGGTTGTTCCAAACTATCGCTCGACCCTGAAGTGGTTGAAATACTTTATCAATTGAAAAAAATTTTGTTTCCCCGCCTTGCTCAACATTATTCAGATAAACCATGAAAGTCCAGGTACGTTGTCCTCTTTTTCCAGCATATTTTTTATACTCGGCCGTATCAGGCTGAAAATAATCCGTGTGTTTTTTAAATTCTTGCCCCACCAGATATCTCTGAGCCTGAATACCCTCTGAATATGATATGTTGACACCCAAAGTTGCCGCTATTTTATGATCCAGCCTATCAACAATGTCTTTTGCAATGGGATCGATCATCAACGCCATATCACTTGTGGCACTAGTTCGATACGCTTTATCCTCATTCTCCCTTGTCACTGTTGACGGTCTTAAATGCGGTGTAACTATATTGATAACTTTTTCACAATCAATTTTAGATAGAAAATTATCAATTACAAAAATCTGTAGTTTATCTGTATTGACCTTTAAAGCATTTAAATGATGGTCTGTTCTTGTCAAAGGCGCCTTCGAAAACCCTTCATAATCAATCTTGTCATTGTGTTTTTCCCATTCAGGCGGATAATCTTCACCCATCGCCACTTTAATTGAGTCCTCCGAAAAACCATTCTTTCTGAGCCTTTCTAGTAATTCGCGAGGGTCGCAGTTTCGGTCCAAATTTTCTTGGAGCCAATTCTGCCAGTTTTCATCTAAATCTTTATTATTCATTCATGCTAAGACGCTAGTATTGAAAATATGCACTTACCTAGTTTATATTTACACTCCTTGAAGGAAGAAAGGAAAAGCGTAGTGACCAAGTTTTTTCAAGTAAATTTAAGCCACTTTTTTCAATCCTCTAAACACCAGATTCAACTATAACTCCGATTGTGCTTAACGCCGGCAGAACGCGCGCGCGGTACGAACACCGCCGTTGCTGCCCTTGTTAGGGCTTTTGCGCTGATGACAAACATAGAGACTCTAAAACCTTAATAAGTCGCTCAGCTAAGTTGAAAATTACAACCAATTTTGGAAGCGAATCCCTGCTTTCAACAACATTTTGAATATCAAAATACTCAAAACTCTTCCGGTTGTACCAACTATTGGCTTTTTCTACTTCTAATTTTTCCTCCTCAGAAATTGATACCACAGCATCAATTCCTAGTTCTTTTGATTTTCGTAGTATTTTATGAAGATCGTAGCCAAAATCTTTCTTGAGTTTCTTAACCGGAATTTCTTTAAAACACAGGTACGATTTTAGAGCCAATTCTGCGGAGCGACACACTAAATAATACTTAGCCGGGGAAAATTTCTTTTCAGTTTCGAAGCTCTTGTATGCCTCCAGAAAATCATTTGCGTATATGATGAATCCTAATGGCCCCATATTTATGTGTGCCGTCTTCGTATGAATCACAATACTCGCCATGAGCTCTTCAGTCCTAACAGTATGTTTACGAGGAATGAATCCTCATAAACATTATCACAAAGACTCCCTTTTTTATAAGACAACATCTTACAATAAAAAATAACTTAATAAATTTGCTGCGCGCGGCCTACATCTATTCCCGTAGCAAGACTGCGGGGAATCGCAAGTTGAATGAATAATCATGGCACAGCATTAGTACATCCTAGCAACCGCATCCCCTACACGCCCCACTGCGATAATCTCCATACCTGCAATCGCTTGCTTGGGCTTATTTGCAATCGGAATAATCGCTTGTTTAAAGCCGAGCTTGGCGGCTTCTTTGAGTCGCTCTTGACCGCGTTGAACGGGGCGGATTTCCCCAGCTAAGCCAATTTCGCCAATAACAATCATTTTTTCAGCTAGTGGTTTGTTTTTAAGTGATGACACAATCGCCAGCAAGATGGCTAGGTCAGCACCGGGTTCGGTGATTTTTACGCCACCGACAGCATTCACGAACACATCTTGATCAAAACAGGGAATGCCAGCATGACGATGCAACACAGCCAGCAACATCGCCAGTCGATTTTGTTCCAGTCCCACCGTGAGTCGTCTGGGATTTGGTGCGCGCGCTTCATCGACCAATGCTTGAATTTCCACCAGCAGGGGCCGCGTGCCTTCTTGTGTGACCATTACGCAAGCACCTGGCACTTGTTCGTCATGATGCGAAAGAAATAGGGCGGATGGGTTGTTGACTTCGCGCAGGCCTTTTTCGCTCATCGCAAAAACACCCAGTTCATTCACCGCACCAAAACGATTTTTAAACGCACGAATCATGCGAAAACTGGAATGGGTGTCGCCTTCAAAGTACAACACAGTATCCACCATATGTTCCAATACACGTGGGCCAGCTAATGCACCTTCTTTGGTCACATGTCCCACGAGGATGATGCAAGTGCCACTAGCTTTAGCAAACCGGGTTAATTGTGCGGCGCACTCCCGTACTTGCGCGACTGACCCGGGGGCAGACTGCAAAGCATCGGAATATATAGTTTGGATTGAGTCGATGACCGCAACATCGGGTTTATGCCCGGCTAGGGTTGACTGGATTTTCTCTAACTGAATTTCAGCTAACAATTGCACATTTGCCACATTAAGCACCAAACGTTTGGCACGCAATGCGACTTGCCGTGCGGACTCTTCGCCGCTGACATACAACACTTTGTGCGAGGCAGACATGTGTGACAACGCTTGCAGCAACAACGTGGACTTACCAATACCGGGATCGCCACCGATCAACACCACACCCCCATGCACCAGGCCACCGCCCAATACACGATCCAATTCGGCCACACCAGTCGAAAAGCGCGGCTCCTCACCAGCCTCGACTTCACTAAGATTTTGAACTTTATCTGTTTCAGAAACAGGGCTGAAACGTGACACCCTCTTTTCCGCAATGGTTTCAACCAGTGTATTCCAAGTTTGACAATGCGGGCACTGGCCTTGCCATTTTAAGGTTTGGCCGCCACACTCAGTACATGAATAGATTGTTTTTTGCTTGGCCATTTGCAGTTTTATTCCATCATCTTTTTAGTACAGAATGGTTTAGTGATACTTCATAAAAACACTTCTGCCGCTTTAAAAGTTGAGCCTGCGGCGTCTTTGTTTGAGAGTATGGGCGCGGCACTGAGCGGCCAATTAATAGCCAGATCGGGATCGTTCCACAAAATACAGCGCTCATGCTCTGGCGCCCAATAGTCAGTCGTTTTATAAAGAAACTCGGCGTAATCTGAGAGCACCACAAAACCATGCGCAAAGCCTTCAGGCACCCACAGTTGTTTCTTGTTCTCCGCACTGAGAACCTCGCCTACCCATTGACCAAATGTTGGTGAGGAACGGCGAATATCCACGGCTACATCAAACACTTCACCCACAGCAACACGCACTAATTTACCCTGAGGCTGTTTGATTTGATAATGCAAACCACGCAGAACATGTTGTGCAGAGCGAGAATGATTGCTCTGCACAAACGTTACGTCACGATTGATAGCTTGTTCAAACTGATGCTGATTAAAACTCTCAAAGAAAAAACCACGGTCATCACCAAACACTCGCGGCTCAATCAAAAAAACATCGGGAATCGCCAACTGAGTTACATTCAAAACAAACGTCCCCTATGTTCCATGAAGGGTATGCTCGCGCTTTAATACTTGATGTAAATACTGACCATAACCATTTTTTTCTAGCTGTACTGCGAGTTTTTCCAGCATTTCTGCATCTATCCACTGTTGTCGATAGGCAATTTCTTCTGGGCAGGCAACCTTCAAGCCTTGGCGGTTTTCAATGGTCGCCACAAACTGGCTCGCCTCTAGTAACGACTCATGCGTTCCGGTATCCAACCAAGCATAACCACGGCCCATGATTTCGACATTGAGCTTATCTTGCTCCAAATAAAGTCGATTCAGATCGGTGATTTCCAGCTCATTGCGTGCAGACGGCTTAAGGCTCTTTGCCATATCTACCACTTGCTGATCGTAAAAATACAACCCCGTGACCGCATAGCTTGACTTGGGGTCTCTCGGTTTCTCTTCCAAATTAACGGCTCGTCCATTGGCATCAAACCCAACCACACCATAACGCTCAGGATCATGCACATGATAGGCAAACACACTAGCACCCTCGGTACGTGTCATCGCACTGGCCAACAAGTGATGAAAATCATGCCCATAAAAAATATTGTCACCTAAGATCAACGCCGAGCAATCATTGCCAATAAAAGATTCACCGATGATAAAAGCTTGTGCGAGTCCATCGGGAGATGGCTGCACCGCATAAGAGATATTCAACCCCCATTGACCGCCATCGCCCAACAGCTCCTCATAGCGAGATGTATCCTGCGGCGTGGAGATAATAAGGATGTCACGAATACCTGCCAGCATCAAAGTACTGAGTGGATAGTAGATCATCGGCTTATCAAACACCGGCATTAATTGCTTGGAAACCACTTGTGTAATTGGATAGAGCCGCGTACCTGAGCCACCCGCCAGAATAAGTCCCTTCCTTGTTGTTCCAACAGTATTATTTGTTACCATTCTAAGATTTACCCATAGGACAATTCGACACCAAAGTTAATATTAAAAGAAAATAATTGTACTATAGGGATACACTTCAGAAATGCCGTAATAAGATAAAATTATAGATACTGAATATCCTTATGAATTACATGCAAATTTTAATTCACGGTAGATAATGTAAAGTAAATGTGCTGCTTTTTACTCTCAGAATTTCTATCACGATTTCGCGCCAATGCAAAATAAGAAAAAAATAATTAATACGCCGCCTTACCACCGCTTATTAGAATATGTTGTTCCGCACAGGAATACACTCACACTGGCACTCATCAGTATGGCAATGATGGCCTTAACTGTGTCAGCTCTACCGGCACTCGTTTTATATATATTTGACAAAATTCCACTTAACGCGGGGCCAGTATTAACACAAGATTTTTTATTGGTTGTATCGGCGCTCTTAATCGCTCGTGGAACAGCTAGTTTTACTAGCATCTACACCATGAACACAACCAGCAATAAAGTGTGCGTAGATCTAAGTGTCGCCATGTTCAACAAGCTACAAACATTACCAATCAACCACTATACTGAAATGACCGATAATGATCTGGAACATCGATTCATCACCGATGTAGATTCAGGTTCTCAGACCATCATTACTGCACTAACTATCTTAGTTAAAGACACATTGATAATCACTTTTTTATTAGCATGGATGTTTTATCTCAGTGGGGAATTTACGCTATTTATCTTAACGAACTTATCAGTGCTACTTTTAGTTTCTCAGCTGATCAATGGTTTTTTGGATAAAACTAACGATCAAATGATTAATGCTTTAAACGATGTCCGCGACGTATTATCCCAATCCGTTTCAAAATACCAAACCATTCGTGCTCATGGCGGTCAATCACGGGAAGAGAAGCGTTTCAGAAACAAAACCAAACAAATGCACGAGTTCAATCTTCGTCTCATTAACATAAAAACATGGCGCATCATT
>JAJFJH010000054.1 GCA_021774155.1 Nitrosomonas sp. | reverse complement strand
TGGATCGCGGAACGCAGATAGCCATCTTCGCCTACCATGTAATGCACTTGCGAGCTTTTATTATAAAAAAAATCAAAAGAAGCAATGTTATCAAGTATTTTTTCGAGTCTAACTTCGATGGCATACACGCCGACAATATTGTCTTCATTATCTAAGAGAGGTGCTGAGAGAAAGCTGGTTAATTGACCATTGACAGCATAGTATTCCAGGTCGGAATATTGAGGTCGCCCGGTCTCCAGAGTAGATCTAACACTGTGAGAAAACCGGGTGTCAGAATACGGCCCAGTGAAAAGATTGGTGCCAAGGTCTGATTCGCGGACTACGGTATAGAGAATATTCCCTGTGGGGTCGATTAAAAATATATCGTAGATATATTCAAAATGGTGCGTCAGCGTGACAAGGTGATCCTCAGCAGCGTCTACTCGACGCGCCCAGTCGTGACTTGTTACATATTCTTCTGAGCTTTTGCCACTTTGCAGGAGGCCTTCTTCAAGTAGCGCTAAAAGATGCGCATTATATATATTATCAGCTTGGCTATGGATATCCTTAATCCGATAACTAAACCAATTATCAAAGAAAGCGATTTGTGAGTTGGCCGCAAGCTCGAGTTTATCTTTAGCATTCTGAATGAGGCTAACATTAGCTTGTTGAAAGCTGATCCATGCGACCAAGGTCATGGGAAGCACTGATAATAATAGAAACCAGGTTAGGATGGTGCGACCAAGACTTTCTTTATAGAGTAAGTGCTTTACCTTCGTTATTATTGAAGTATTATTGCTCATCGGCTCGTTGCTGTGTATTCATCATCCATTATTGGTCCCTACTGTCAATTTTTTGCTCGATTCTATGTTGCAGCAAAGCTTCGTTTTCTGCCATATCGAAGCCAAATTTCTAATCTTCTTCAGGTCATTCTTATACAAGTTCAGAAATAAATTGAATACCCACAAATATGGATCATTTCATCACGGTAGCGTTCGCAGGCCACCAGTACACCGTAATAAAGTGGGATGTAAAGAGCATGTATAGTCGCCTTATTTTTATTACTAGCATGAACAAGAAGTGTGCAAAGTAATACGCATATTAGTAACAACAAAGACCGCACAAATCGGCGATAAATATGCGGCCAAGTGTTATCTAACGACTATATTCAAGAATTTTTTAGCGAATCTAATTTTTATTTTAACCACGCGTTACGAAGTTGATAACCTCGAATAGAGACCGACAATTGAGATAGTTTTTAGATTCCACCTAAACTCTACAATTAAAATTTTTTCCTAATAGCATAAAAAATCGTTATATACCTGTTATTTATGTTGTTTAGTAACTACTAATTCTGTATAAAAAATACTTGACCGATTTTTGGAGGATAGAAAATCTGGTGTCTTCATTAAAAACCAGACGGGAAGTTTGTCGCTCCAAAATCAACGATTGAACTGACTTCATTCTTGCTCAACAAAATCTTCGTAACTTTGTTTCAATTCGGGCATGACTGCCTGTGTCGCATTGTAGCCGATTTCGAAAAGCTGCTCGCCTCGCGTGAAATCTTCAAATGGACATGACGATGTGTCAGGCGTAATCAAGAAATCACTTTCCGACATATGTAACTTGGCTAGTTCTCGCGCACTGACATCAAGTACGCGGTTAAGTGTTGACAGATAACTAACCGGCTTCATATCAACCGCACGAGTTTGGGCCGTATTCTTGCCAAAATTGGAGGACAATATCGCGCCGACATCTACGCCAACGATGTAACCGGCTTGTTGATTACGCAATACGGAACTAGGCACATTGATTAATACGCCGCCATCCACCAAGGCCAGGCCATCACGAAAAATTGGCTTGCTAAATATGGGATAGTTGATGCTTTCCAGTATGGCATTGACAACATCGCCTTGTGAGCGAATGACTGCTTTGCCGCTAATAAGGTCAGCCGAAATCATGTGGACGGGAAGCAGTAACTGATCGATTGTAAGATGCTTTAGATATTTTCGGAAGCGTTGTTCAAGCAGACCAGAACGGAAGAGCCCCAGTAAGTGCCACTTACTTCCTTTTGGAATAAAGCTCATGAACTTCGGAGATTTTACTTCTTTATTAAACAACTTAAGTAGGTGCTTTTGATTAAACCCAGCGCCATACCCTCCCGCAATAATTGCACCCGCACTGGTTCCAGCAATTCGATCAAAAAACAGGCCGTTTTCTTCCAAGGCCGCGATGACGCCAATGTGTGCTAAGCCATGCGCGCCGCCACCGCCCAATGCCAATCCAAGATGAACACCTCTGGCAGCATGATAAAGTCGCGCTAGGTCTGCAGGTCGCAGGCTCTTCGTTCTCGAGTTGTAGGCAAAGCGTATTTCATCTAAATCCGTAACAACACAGTGGGGTACCACTTTAGCCAAAGCATTTGATTTAGGTTGAACCCAGACAATTTGTAAGCGACTTGCAAGGTTAGGTTGTTGCTTTAGAAGACTGTTAATCTGTTCAACTTGCGTGCGACTGTCTGATTTCTTTTGTTCGACAAACCACCAAACATGCTCACATTGCATCAGCAATTCAGAGGTTATTTGCTCACTTTTGATATCCACAAGCACGTGATCACATTGCTCAGCAGCTTCTGTTAAATCCTGCTGCAACAACGCTGCATTAATTTTCTCACGTGCGCAGGGTATTGCATGTAACTGCCCAAACCCCATTGATTTCCAATAATCTGTGCGGTCTGAGAAAATTTCAATTTTTTTGTTTTTACCGACAAAGAACTGCGTGATCTGCTGCGCGAAATCAGCTGTCAACTCCGAAGTAGAAATTAGCCCAATGACGCCTAGTCTGTTGCGCGTGACTTTTCCCGCCAGCTCGCCACGTAACCAACCACCAATGGTACGGCTCAAATTGATCAACAACTCAGGCACTTGCCTCACCAAATCATAGAAATCCTGCTTAGAAATTTCCAGGACTTCAGTATCCATTAACGCCGTGGCTGTGGCCGCACGTCGACCGCCGATCAACAAAACTAACTCGCCGAAATGATCGCCCTGCTGCAAGATGTTGAGCGCCTGTTCGTTTCTTTCATCTTTGTGTACGCTCATACGTACTCTGCCGGACAAAATCATGAACATACTTTCGCCAACTTGGCCTTGCGAGCAGAGTTTCTCGCCACTTTTAAAATGGCGTCGGGTTGCTGCATTGACAACTTTTTGGATTTCCTCATTGCTCAGACCATTTAATAAGGGTCCATTCTTGAGTGTGCCTTCAATTCGTTTATTCAAAGTCTCTGCCTCACACAGCTTATGAAGTTGAACCAGCGTTGTCACCAACTCGTTGAACCTAAAACTCTCAGTTGACCTCTACAGTAATAACTCACTTCTCATTGCGCTTTGCCAAAAAGAAACAAACGCACTCTAAGCACCATCCAACTGAGAACTGAGGATTGTAAGTTGAATAATAGCATTGACTACTTATTTCACTTTTGGGTTTTTTCTTAACAAACCTATGCAAATATTCATTTTGCCATTACATTAACCTGAATCTGCAGTTGCAATTTAAGTGGAGACTAACAGGAAATAATGTGACTAAAACGATAATAAGACAGCTAATTGCTTTTGGCACTCTGTTGCTATTGGTTGGTTGTGCTTCGATGCAGCCAACCATTACCGTGAAAGGAAATGCTGCCGCCGAGCATTGTTTGGCATTTTATGATGACTTGGATCAAGTCGTCGCTAAACATGGCATCACGCCATCACGACCTGAACGCATCACAGGTTTCCCTTACCTGCGCTTGACACGATTTCTTGCCAGCTACAGCCAACAAGACCTGAGCGACACGGCACTACAACACTGGTTGACACATTTAGCGGCCGCCGACCTACAAGCACGTTCAATCGAATTGACCTCGCTAGAATTACCCGTTAAATCCGAGCTAAGCACCATTTACGGTGTTGACCTAACAGCCATGCTGGAGAACTGTGCGCAAACACTGGTGACCGTTGATTTGGCTAGTCCTGAACGCCTGGCACTACTGCGTAAACGAGCCGTGACGAGTTCAGAATATCGTTTACTGAATAAAGTTCTGGGGTTGTATCCGTTATCAAGCATTCCAGTCAAAATTGGCATTCATCAATATCATGATGAAACAAAGGCGGTCTATGAACAACCGCTAGAAACATTACCCGTACACGGTCAATTGCAACGATTCCAAGCAC
This sequence comes from Nitrosomonas sp., assembly GCA_021774155.1. GTDB lineage: Bacteria > Pseudomonadota > Gammaproteobacteria > Burkholderiales > Nitrosomonadaceae > Nitrosomonas. The sequence continues at coordinate 14,591 of JAJFJH010000054.1, read as the reverse complement.
CGACTCAGCGTAACAATGTCGATCTATCCACTATGGCGCATGATGCTCTAGGTATCCCCATACCCACAGCAGCACAATTGCAATCCTTATTCTCAACCCACGCGCCGGTATGGGAAATCGATGTAACCGGCAGTTATGACTTGCCCGGCAAACCATTTTGGGATGGTGATAACAAGCCTGATGTCGATCATTCAGAAACACTGGTTTATCGCTACCCATCTTATACTCATTGGCAGGGGGAAGTTCTATTGCAGCTTAATTACCTGATTTGGTTTGCTGAGCGGCCACCAGTCGGAAAATTCGATATTTTTAGTGGCAAGCTAGATGGATTACATTGGCGGGTAACATTAAACACTGACAGCACGATATTAATCTACGACAGCATGCACGCCTGTGGTTGCTATCATTACTTTTTTCCAACTACCGCGCTGAGATTACGCCCAAAAGCACGACAACTGTCCGAACCGCCGCTACTTCCACAACATGCACCACAACTCACAGTCGGACAAAACTTGGTGATACGCGTCTCTACTGGCAGTCACTATATTCAAAGACTGTATGCTGACACTCCCTCGGGTCAAACGTTTCATTGGCACGATTATCGAGAACTCTATGCCACACCAACGACTGAAGGTGGTCAGCATAGTTTGTTCCGCCTCGATGGTCTGGTAGCTGGTAGTACACGCATGGAGCGTTGGCTGCTATGGCCAATGGGTATTCCATCAGCTGGCGCGATGCGCGAACGCGGGCGCCAGGCCACAGCCTTTGTAGGCCACCGCCATTTTGATGATGCCAAGTTGCTGGATGAATTATTTGAGCCTGCTTCTGTTCACATACGTTGAAGCCGCTTTAACCAGACGCTGAAGTTCTTAACTTCTGGACAGAAAAACTCAAGGACGGAGAGTTTACACAAAGCTCACATAGGGCCTTGAGTTTTTATAACGTTATCTAGGAGCCTGTCGGACAGGGGGAAATTAGAAAAACAAATGGGATTCCCGCATCAGATTTTCAATTAAATGCATTTATATTTCCACTTTTCCTTGAATTAAATCATTATAGTGCCGCTCTCTCCCCACTTAACCCTTGAAAATTTCTTAAACTGGATCCTATCCGACAGACTCCTAGATAAATAATTACTAACTATTTTTAGTTTCCGGTTCAACAGGTGATACGTTATTGTTTTCCTGTGCAGAACGAAATAGATAACCAGCTACTGCACCAAGAATACCGATTGCCGCCGTCAGTTGCTCATTAGTGTCGACAATCAGGACCAAAATAATAGTGCCAAATAAAAACATCATGCCGAGTACGAAAATAATCTTCACTGACAACTCCTTGTTATGGCAACGCGCGATCTTTTACGATTTTTGTTCTGCTTTGAGCTTTTAAAATAAGGCCCAGGCCAAATATGCGATTAGTTAGGTATTGTATCAGTTGCTAGAATTCGGGAATAAGACCATTTAATTGGTTGGGCATTTCTTTATATTTGATATCTATCTGATCTTAATTCTAACATCAGGCGCGACTCTCTCAACTGGCGGTGGCAAACGATTCAAGCCTAATATCGTCACGCGATGTGTGGCATTAAAACTGGGCGCGCCGTCTTTATTTCGCAGGATAGATGACACTTTGTATTCAAGTGAATTGAATTCAGGATCAAACTGAATGTCATGCATCCAAATACCGGCCCGTTGCACATGCTGATCACCGCACTCATAGTTAAGATCCCAGCCTGTCAGCATGGGCACGGCATAATCATAGGGCAAATCGTACAAGCGTACCGTTTCGGTACGTACCACACCGTCTTCACCATTACGGCAAATATTTGTTTTGCCTGAAAGTGGGTTCAAAGCCAACAAATCCGCATGTGGTTTGACACTACTACCGCCTATCAATGCGGCGCGTGTTTTGATCCAATGAGTACGCGTGCTGTTGTCTTTGAAAATAGTCTGAGTCACCCAGTGCGGATTGCCGCCGGGGTTGGGTGAAGCACCAATCTGGAAAAGACTGTAGGCAACCTGACGTACATGATGATCGACTGCATCTCCCCACCGACACGGCGGGAAACGGAATTCACACTCGAATTCATTATCAAACTGAAAATCAAATCCGCGTGGAATGACAGCAATGGAGTCACTTCCCTTTAACGCACCTTCAGACCAAATGCTTTCAAGCATCGAGACCGCGCCGTCACCTTCAGTCTGCAAAGCCCAAGTATCAATACCGCTATAATCGCCTTCTATGCGAGCATCAAACACGCCTGAGTTATAACCAATACCGGTGTAATGAACACAAAACTCATAAGCATCATCTCCACCTTGGTCACTCAACTGGCCTTCTACTTCAAATACAAGAATCGGCGCACCACCGCCACCTGTCACCAATTTGCTATGAGTAATGTCAGCGCTCAATGAACGTACCTCGTGGTCACTATGCAAATAACGTAAATCCCAACCATTTAATATCACCGTGCCACTATCAACATAACTTGGCATATCAACAAATGACAAAATCACTGCGGGCGCTGAGCCATCGGCATTTTGAATACACTCACTGCCCTCAACCATAACGAACTTTCCATTATCCTCAAATGCAGTTTTTCGTGTCGCACTGAAAGACAACTGTTCAAACGGCGTCTTAATTTGTGATTGATCAGATGGGAAAACTTTTTCTTGGGGCTTAGATGCACACGCCAAGAGAATAATCGGCATGATCACAACAAAAGAAATAGTTCGGCAGCGGTGCATTTCAACCCCCAGAGTTAAAGTGAATGTTTATGTATCAAGCGAGAACAATTTAATCTTACACACTTTATGCTTGCTACTGATAGGTTTTCGCTGCTAGCCCAATAGGACGAACTCTATATTGAAAAGAAATTCTGTTTTGTGGAGCCAGCTAAAGAAGGGCTGGGATTTGGGCAGTCATTTGATATCATCATAATCCCCAGCAAGTGAATACTCCGCCGGCTAAAAGCCGGTGGCTTCAGGTTACGGCTTAAAGCCGGATTAATCGGCCATTCGGCCGATTGCTTCGCTATACCACCTCAAAATCATCGTCCGGTTTCCGGCGGTTTTTGATTCTTGATGTACTCCTCCCACACTTCATCCGTAACGTTACCACTTGATACCACCCAGTGCCCTCTTACCCACAAACGTTGGCCCCAGTATCGCTTGCGCAAATGGCTATACTCCGACAACAACTTATGCTAACTCTTCCCTTTCAGGTACTGCACTGCTCTAGATACCGATGGGTGCGGAGGAATTCCTATCAGCATAGGAACATGATCTCTATTCACCGATCCAGCATAGATCAACATCTCTATACTACGAGCTATCTCTCGCAGCAACTCTCTACACCTCAGGTCAACATCACCAGCCAAAACTTCATAACGACATTTAGTCGTCCACACCAAATGATATTTACAATCCCATACAGTATGGCTTCCATGTTTGTAATCTTGCATTCGTCAAGAATATCATCCTTCGCCTAAAGGCGAGGGATTTGCTGATCCCCTATCGGGGACTTTAAATTCTTCTGTAAATAATCGACGCGGTATTCGTTTCATGGACTCTCCTGATAAGTTGATAAAATAACATCAATTTATCCGTCCATAAAATCAGTCCTTGTCTTCAAACTTTTTTGAAGAGCTCTTCGCAAGAGTTTTTGGGAACACACACCCAATCCATTAAGACCCACGCTCAAGATTCATCGCAAAAATAAGCTTTTCCTTCGAGGGTTATTTTCTTATCAAGACCGGGAAATTCATATCGGCTTGTATTATGAGTGCGTCTAATATGGATTGTATTACCACCTAGTTGATAGGCTGCATTTCTTAAGTCGTTTCTGGCATCAATCATGCGGGTTGTGTACGGCGGGTGTTTTCTAGTTATTAGATTAACGGTTGAAGCACCGATGACATTACCCAGAAATTGACAATGCACAAGATTGTGCTCGCCGATAAGCATTTTGATGGATTGCGTTTCTGGCTTAGCTGGCGTTACGGAACAACCGACCAGAATCATTACAAAAGCCGACATGCCAATTAACATCTGTGATTTTGATAAAACACCCATTGATAAATTCCTAAACGAACGCTATTGATAGTCTTTATAAATTTTGATTGAACCTATTTTATAATAGACACGATTAAAATTTACATTAACAGAAAATGCAAACCGATAAAGAACTCGATACACGCGGCTTAGTCTGCCCACTACCCATATTACGCACAAAAAAAGCTTTATCAGAAATGACCAGCGGACAGATCCTAGAGATTGTTGCGACCGACCCTGGTTCAGTCATTGATTTCCAGGTATTTGCTGAGCAGACGGGTAATGAGCTGTTAAAAATGTCTGAAGCAGCTGAGGAGTTCACTTTTGTCTTGAAAAAAAAATGATTCGCAGGTATCAAAATACCCGAATAATTCCCGGAAATAAGATCACAGCCGCTAACGTCACCAGTTGAAGAAAAGTAAAGGGAATAACGCCACGATAGATATCGGGCGTTTGAATGGATGGCAGTGCGACACCACGTAAATAAAATAGCGAGAACCCAAACGGCGGCGTGGGGAATGAGGCTTGTAGGTTTAATGCAACGAGTATGCCAAACCAAAGTGGGTCAATGCCTTGAGTGAGCAGTATGGGTGCGATCATTGGGATGAAGATGCATGCGATTTCAACGAAATCAATAAAGAATCCCAGCAGGAATATGCTCGCCATCATGAGCACAATAAATCCCCATTTACCGCCCGGTAAGTGTTCCGTGATCTGCTCGACAGCTTCATCGCCGCCGGTGTAGGTAAACACCATCGAGAAAAATGTTGCGCCAGCGAGGATGGTAAATACCATAGCGCTGATTTTGGTGGTTTTCATGGCCACTTGATGCAGCATGGTGAATTTTAAGTTGCCACCGATTAACGCCAATAACACGGCACCGACTGCACCCATCGCGGCGGACTCAGTGGGTGTCGCGACACCGGCAATTACCGTCCCTAGCACCACAACAATCAATGTTAACGCAGGCACGATGGCTTTGAATGTTTGCCAGTATTGCAAAGCGCGCGACATGTTGCCGCGCGGTATAAATCTCCAACAGGTTGATGCAAAACATCCGCCAAAATGATAAGCACGATGGACGGCGGAATAATCTGCCCCAATGTGCCTGAGGCGCAAATCACGCCGCTGGCTAACTGTTTGTCGTAGTTATACTTCAACATCACGGGCAATGCAATGAGCCCCATCGTCACCACGGACGCACCGACCACACCCGTGGATGCGGCGAGCATCATACCAACTAACACGGTAGAAACCGCTAACCCGCCACGAACATGGCCAAATAATGAACCCATGGATTCCAGCATTCGCTCGGCAATGCCCGACTTTTCCAGAATGAGGCCCATGAAAATGAGCAACGGCACAGCCATCAAAACAACGTTGGTCATGATGGACTCCATGCGATAGGCCACTAGCATGAAGAGTTGCAAGCCTTCGGAATAAAGCCCGAAAAATAGCGCCACACCACCAAACGTGAATGCCACCGGGAATCCTAATGCTAACATCGACAAACACACGACAAACATAACCAACGCGATCATAACTTTTCCATATGATGCGAAGATGTACTCATGAGTGACGGATCATCATCACCAGCAAGCAAACGCACGTTGCGCGAAATGACTGCGAAAGACTGGATCATGACCAGGAAATAACCCAGTGGCAGCAATGCTCGGAAAACAAACCGATAAGGCAACCCACCCGGATCACCGGAAATTTCTTGTATTTGGTAGGAATAAGAAACGAAATCGTAGGAGCTATAAAGAATCAACGAACACATGGGAATGACAAAAACGACGGTGCCAAAGATATCGACAATGGCTCTTCTACGCGGGGTCATTCGTGCATAAAACACATCCACCCGCACATTGCCATCTTCACGCATCGTGTACGCTGCGCCAAACAAGAAAACAGCAGCAAACAAAGCCACTCCAACTCTTGCATGGCAATCGAACCAGCGTCAAAACCATAGCGTGCGACAACATCAATGAACACTACACAGATCATCAAAATGCACAACCAACCCGCCAACCAAACGCGCCCGACAACTTGCCAATGGCTTGCTCAAACTTGCGAAGGAAATTCATCGGGAATTTCTGCGATTAAAAGACGCCTAGCTACCTGCAACCGTCATCTTATCAATGAGTATTGAGCCACATTTCTTTGACCCACGGACAAGCGTGTCATTACCGACACCAACGATACCCAGCAACATATCCTTCACATTACCAGCGATAGTGATTTCTTCAACGGGGTATTGAATCTCGCCACCTTCCACCCAATAACCGGAGGCACCACGAGAATAATCGCCCGTCACGCCGTTGACTCCATGACCCATTAATTCAGTGACCAACAAGCCTTTGTCCATTTTCTTAAGTAACGCGGCGAAATCTTCAGCTGCGTTGTTTTCCAGCACCAAATTGTGACTGCCACCCGCATTACCAGTCGTTTGCAATCCCAATTTACGCGCGGAATAACTGCTCAGAAAATAACCTTGTACCACCCCATTTTCAACCACGTTGCGCTCGACCGTTGCAACACCTTCATCATCAAACACACCACTGGCCAAGCCTTTCTTAACAAACGGCAACTCTCGAATTTGAATGTCTGGTGCAAATATTTGTTTGCCAACACTGTCGAGTAGGAAAGATGATTTGCGATAAAGGCTGCTACCACTGACCGCACCTACAAAATGATTTACCAAACTGGAAGCAACCGGTGCTTCAAACAATACCGGCACCTCACAGGTTGGAATTTTTCTTGCGCCCAAACGCGCGATAGTGCGCTCTCCGGCTTTTTTCCCAACCACATCAACTTGCTCCAGATCCGCAACATCACGCGCTACGCTATACCAATAATCTCGTTGCATGGCTTTATCTTGCTGAGCAATGACGGAGCAACTCACACTCTGACGCGACAACGGATACCCGCCCATGAAACCGAGGCTATTTGCATAAATGAATTGCGACTCACTTAATGAGACACTGGCACCTTCTGAGTTTGAAATACGCTTATCTACGGCTAAAGCAGCTGCCTCACATTTGCGGGCCAATTGAATCGCGTCTTCCACCGGCAATGTCCAGGGATAATATAAATCGAGGTCAGGAAAAGTCTGCGCGAATAATTTTGGGTCGGCCAACCCTGCGCAATCATCTTCTGCTGTATAGCGTGCAATAGAAAGCGCTGCTGCAACGGTGTCATTAATGGCTTGAGGAGAAAAATCAGAAGTGCTGGCATTGCCGCGTTTTTGACCGATATAAATCGTCACTGACAGCCCTTTATCGCGATTATATTCAATCGTTTCCACTTCATTCTGGCGCACCGTTACCGTTTGACCAAAGCCATCCGACACATTGCACTCACAAGCAGTCGCCCCCCCTAGCTTGGCATGATCCAAAATATCGTGTGAAATTTGTTGAAGCGTTGTGAGTTGATATGAAAAACGGGGAGCTGATTCAGAAGAATTGTTCATAGATTGAGTTTTATAGACTGGGAAATAATTAAGTGTCGCGATTGTAAAAAGAATATGGCGTATGATATCAGCTTCTTGACATCGCTTTATACAGGTTGCCGTGCAAAATAACTCAGAAGACGGGATTGATGCGGATTTATCTCCCAGTAAAACGCAACGAAAAAACGAAATGCATGTATTACAGGACATTGGCGAACAGCTGGTTGAGTTTGAGCTTAAACAACTGAATGAGCTGGACATACCAGAAATACTGATGGACGCGATCCTGCTCGCTAAGCAAACAAAAAAACATGGCGCCCGTCGCCGCCAAATGCAGTACATTGGCAAACTCATGCGCAACGTCGATGTTGCGCCAATTCAGGAAAAAATTAATACCTGGAAAAACCTATCGCTACAAAATAAAGCTCGCCTGCATTTAATCGAAAATTGGCGCACACGCCTGCTGGCCGATGATGATTCTTTTACGGAACTTGGCAATCAATATCCGGGTGCTGATATGCAACAATTACGGTTACTCGCACGTAACGCGCATAAAGAAAAAGCAGCCAACAAGCCACCCAAAAGTTTTCGCTTGATTTTTCAAGTGTTGCAAGAGGTTATCTCTGAAATGCCAGAATCAACTAAGTAGATAGTTTAATGATATGAATGAAGAAATTTTAGACCCACTAGTGATCAGTGAACAGCAATTCGATAAAGCCAGCGCATATATACAGCACCTGCAAAGCGGCCTTATCGACTTTCTCAAACAGCCAAGGCGTATCTGCACGATTAATTTTCCGATAGAGCTGGATGATGGCTCCGTTAAAACATTTCGTTGTTTTCGCGTCATCCATAATCACGTTTTTGGGCCAGGAAAAGGCGGCATACGCTACCACCCCGATGTTACTGAAGAAGAAGTCGTTTCACTCGCCAAGCTCATGACATGGAAATGTGCGCTGGTTAATATCCCGTTTGGAGGTGCAAAAGGTGCCGTCATTTGCAATACAAAAGAACTTAGCACCAATGACCTAAGACGTATTACCCGTCGTTTCACCTCGGATTTTTTGGAAGTGATCGGACCACACATTGATGTACCTGCGCCCGACATGTACACCAACGAGCAAACCATGGCATGGATATACGACACTTATGATGTACTCAATCCCGGCAAAAATAACCGCCCCGTCGTCACCGGCAAACCAATCGACTTAGGTGGGTCATATGGTCGAACTGAGGCCACAGGACAAGGTTGTTTATATGCCACTGAGCGTTTTCTCTCTAAAGAACTGATTCCAGAATTAAACGAAGTTGCCGGTGCGCGTGTTGCCATCCAAGGTTTCGGTAATGTAGGAAAAGTCGCAGCGCAAGCATTCTGCAGACAAGGCGCAAAGATTGTTGCTTTAAGCGACAGTAGCGGTTGTATTTACTCAGAAGCCGGACTCAATCTTGACGAAGTTATTGCTTTTAAGCAGCAACACGGCTGCATGGTTGGCTTACCAGGCACACTAACACTTACCAACGAAGAACTCATTGAAGTGGACTGCGATATCCTCGTCCCTGCCGCCATCAGCAATCAAATTCACGCCAGTAACGCCAACAACGTCAAAGCAAAACTCGTCGTAGAAGCCGCCAACAACCCAACAACGCCTGCAGCAGACTGTATTCTGCAACGAAACAAGGTCTACGTTATACCCGACATCATCGCGAACGCGGGTGGCGTAACCGTCAGCTACTACGAATGGGTACAAAACCATGCCAACGAACAATGGGACCTTGAAGTCGTCAATAACAGGCTCAAGAAAAAGATGCATGATTGCGTTGATAACGTTTTTAGACGCTGGCAAGGTTTTGTGGTTGGCGAAGAGAAAAATATCGACAAAATCACAGGTGAACCTATGGAATGTCCAGACTTTCGCACAGTTGCCTTAGTCACTGCGATTGAAAGAGTGGCTAATGCGACTTTAATACGTGGAATTTGGCCTTAGAATGACCACGAGTATTTTGAAAAAGAAAAGGCCATATAAGCAAACGACAGACAAATTCTGAGCGAATCTCAGCATCATGACTCACCTGAACATTTTTACCGACGGCAGTGTCAATACACAGCTCAAGATCGGCTATGGTGCTTGCCTTGTAGTATCTGAATTAGGTACACCTTTAGAGCCACTAAAAGATACTGTGAAAGTAAAACGTTTTGAGCATACCAGCTCGACCAAACTGGAATTGCAAACATTATTTTGGGCGTTGAACGAAATGATTGCTTCAGCCAATGGTAACGACATCTCATTAACGGTTTATACCGATTCGCAGAATATTATGGGGCTGCCAAGAAGGCGTACCCGCCTTGAACAATACAACTATTTCTCCAGCAAAAATAAACGACTAAACAATTATGAGTTGTATCAAGAATACTATCGGCTAACCGACAAACTAAAGTGCCGATTTATCAAAGTGATCGGTCATCAGGCATCTAGCAAGAAAGATGAGGTCGATAAATTATTTGGGTTAGTTGACCAGGCATCAAGGCGTGCGCTGCGAAACAATTCTTAGGAGGCCGTCCGAGAATAGATGTCGTAGCGAGGGCAAGTCATTTTGAGGCAGATTTTTTTGATCATTTGAAGCGAATAGTTATTCTATTTAACGAAAATGATCGGGGAATCTGGCCAAAATAGCTTTTCCGCGGTAGATCATACTATTCTCGACCAGCCTCCTAGCACATAATTAGCAGCCTTTTCTATTCGACAGTACCCTCAGCTTCTTCTTGGATTTCAGTGGCAAAACCTTTGATCTCATCACGCACATCGCCAGCCGTATCGCGAATTTTATCGTAGGGTTCTATATCAAATGCATCGTCGATTCTGCCAATAGTTTCTTCTGTTTTTTCGCAAGCCGGTAATGCTAGCGTTATGATGGTTATCATGAGAATGGAATAGGGTTTCATATTAATTTTCTCCTTTGACATGATGGTAGGATGAGTCAGACCGTGGTTAGGATAGGAAAGCTCTTCTGGTACCAGCACATCAAGCGCGTTGAAGTGATAGAGTCTCAACCAGCGTACTCCATCAGGGACAGAGAAATCTCACACAAAATCCGGATGCATGGCATAACATGGGCGTCCATGTATGGTACCTTTAAAGAAAGTATCCGCTGGAAATCTATCTGTCGCGGACTGTTTAATTTGCCAGTTGCAGCTTAAAAATAGTAATTCGCGCAGAACATGGTAATACCCCAGTTTCACATTTAATGACAAAGATCCAAAAATGTTATTGATTATTAATAGACTTTTACCTGTTATTTTTTTGCTCTTTTTAACGGGTTGTTCAGCGCTGAATAATCGGCCAGCAGATCTACCCATTCAGGATCTTTATCAAAAAGGTAATGATGCATACCAGCAAGGAAATTACCAACAAGCACAGTTATATTGGAAACAAGGGCTTGCAGTATCGGAGGAAAACGAGGAAACAAACGAATGGACCGCTTATTTTTTCATCGGCCTTGCCCGTGCTGCTGAAGGCTCTGGCAGCTATCAAGAAGCAATTCATTTAGCAGAACAAACACTACATATTGCTAACATTTTATCCAGAAAATCTCTGCAAGCTGGCGCTCATGTCATTATTGGTCAAGCATATAGACGCATAGGTGATTATGGTATTGCAAAGCATCATTCAGAACTAGCCCGGCAAATAGCACAGCAAATTAATGACTCACGGCTAGAAAGCGATAGCATCAGAAACTTGGGCGCAATACATAAAAATCAAGGTAGATTAGACCGCGCCAGGGAGTCATACCAAGCATCACTGACATTAGCGAATGAAGCCGGAGATAAATGGCTGCAAGCAAAAGCACTTAACAACCTAGGCGAATTGTCCCAACGCAAAGGGGAGTATCCAGAAGCGCTTGCGCAATACAATCAATCCTTACAACTTAGAAAAACAATAAATGATCTAGCCGGCCAAGGAATTGTACATGGCAATATTTGTCGCGTTTACCAAGACCTGAATGACCATGAACGGGCGTTAAAATATTGCAAACATGCTCTCAAAATTGCCCGCAAAATTCACGACAGCGCGCGCGAAGCAAATCATCTGAATAACATCGCGGGAATATATAGGACGCTTGGTAAATTCAGTAAAGTAAAAGACTACTACCGTCAATCAGCTGTCATCAAGCAAGAACTGATGGACCGTAATGGCGTAGCACGCGCATTTAATAATATTGCCCTCATCTTTAAATTGGAGGGCAAGAACGACAAAGCGTTGGAATATTTTTCAAAATCGTTAAACATAAAAAAACAACTCGGGGATAGGTCAGGGCAAAGTGCTACTTATCACAACATTGGATGGACCTATTCTGGTCTTGGTCAGTATAACGAGGCATTGGAGCATCTAAAGCAAGCTTTACTAATTCAGATTGAATTAGATGAGCCTGGCTTGATTTGGCGCATCTACGACAAATTAAGTGATGCCCACAATAAGTTAGAGCTTCCGGGGCTGGCCGTTTTTTTTGGCAAACTTGCGGTAAACAGCATTCAGTCTCTCCGCTCAGGCAACCAGACGTTAGATAAGGATCTTCAAAAAAGCTTTTTGGAAGATAAACGTGTTGTCTATGAACAATTAGCGAATTTGCTCATTGATCAGGGACGATTGTTGGAAGCGCAGCAAGTACTGGGAATGCTTAAAGAAGAAGAGTATTTTGATTTTATTCAGCGCCAGTCCAGTAGTGACGCGCATTCGACTCAGGCATCCTATACAAAAACGGAATCAGTTTACGAAACCCGCTATCGTGATCTCACTGCCCGGTTGGTTGAATTAAGCCTGGAACACACCAAAATAAAACAGAAGGAAGCATCCGGACAGGCGCTAACGTCGCAAGAACAACAACGCCTGAACGAACTAAAGCATTTTCTTAAAGAGGTAAGAAAAACCTATGATAGTTTTTATAACGAGCTTGAACAGGTTTTCGCTCAAGATAACTATTCAAAAGAATTCGCCGAAAGAGACTTAGATAAGATAAGTCAGAATCAGGATATTTTAACTGAGAATACCGTATTGATTTACTATCTTTATACTGACGAAAAATTAAGGATAATGTTAACGGACTCGAATTTATCTTCTCGCCCTACACTCTATGAAGACTCCATTAGTCGATCCGAACTCAATCATCTTATTTTTGCATTTAGAGAGAAAATATCAGCGCGCAATGATTCCTCTTCTGAGGAAGCCGAAGCATTGTATATGCACCTCATTGAGCCTATGAAGGCTGATTTGGATCGACTTAAACCAAAAACGCTATTGATTTTTCCATCCCGGTCTCTACGTTATTTGCCATTCTCGGCACTGCACAACGGGGAACATTACTTGGTAGAGCAGTACGCCATAGCCATGTATAACGCCGCGGCTGGAACTAAAATGCTGTCAGAAAAACCGGAAAAACAATGGAATGTGGCAGGTTTTGGCGTTTCGCAATCACGCGATCCCGAGTTCAACAACTTACCTGCTGTTGAATACGAACTTGATGTAATTGTTAAAGAAAATGTGACCGATGAAAATGAACAACACGATGAAGAGGGAATATTACCAGGTAGTAAATATATGAATCTTGCTTTCACTGCTGATCAGTTAATGAATGCCATGAATACAAAAGATGCATATCAGGTTTTTCATCTTGCAACCCACTTCAAACTTACACCAGGTTCCAAAGATAATTCTTTTTTATTAGCAGGTGACGGGGAGCACATAAGTTTAGATGACCTCGATTATGATGACTACCAAATGGCAGGCAAAGACCTCATCACATTATCAGCTTGTGAGACGGCTCTTGGCGAATTTGACGAATTGGGTAGTGACGGTAGAGAAGTAGAGACACTTGGGACACTCATGCAGGAAAAAGGTGCGCACGCTGTACTTGCGACGCTATGGGCGGTGGCAGACCAAAGTACAGCGGTATTTATGGAACAGTTTTATAAACTCAGGGAATCACAAAATCTTTCTAAAGCAGAAGCAATACGTCAAACCCAGCTACTGTTCATCCGAAATGAAGTTTTTCGAAATAAAGTTGACGGCAAGGTTAGTGTGAGAGGTGTTAGCCTTCCTCCTGACGAAACTTCAAACGCACAGTTTTTACACCCTTATTACTGGGCACCATTTATACTAATGGGCAATTGGCAATAACTTTTCCTAAAAGTCATTTTGTGATACCCAGCACAAGCGGCCAATACACTTAAAGGAGACGCCCATGAGATCGATATATTTTGAACTCTTTTCTCTGATTTTTGGAAAAGAAAGAGGCAGAATTCATTGGAATTCAGCCGCTCTGCAACCGTTGCCAGCAATCGGATACGATGCTAACAACGCTAGGTATTTGTCTTGCAAAGCTTTCTTGTTACTCATAGCAGTATTCCTGCTGGGCGCTTGTAAAACAGTCCCAATTCTGGACAGGAACACTTCTGATGCCGGTGGCTACTGGGAACAAGATGAAAATACCGATCCACGCTTTATCCACGATACTATAGCTGGCAATGAAGAAATTGGCATGCTGTATGTGACTGGAAACCATGTCATCGTAAACGGTGCCAGACTAAATGAATCTTCCGAGATAAATAATAATACGTTCGTTAGTACCGGCCCACAAAGTGGCGTGCGTATCGAATTCAAGGATGATCACAGCGCCTGCCTTATACAAATTCAAGATTTCTCCATAGGCCGCGGCTATGGAGACACAGCGAATTGCCAGCATAACATTGCAACCACACATGCTAATAGCCAGACTAGAAACTCAATTTACCATTTTAATGTTTCCCAACAACAAACAAAAATCACCGTATTAAGGGGGGCGGTGAAATTAGCATTGCAAGCGAACCCAAGTCAAATGATTCAGGTTAATGGCGGCGAAGAAGCTATCCTTACGAATGATTCTATTCTTGGCCCTCGTTCAGTTTCGCTTGAAGAGATTAAAAAACGAGTTCGCTGGAGAGATAATTATCAGTTCTATAAAAGTGAAGTTGATTGGCAATTAGTTGGTGGGGCAGCGGCGGCCGCAGCCGCTATAGGGGCAGCTGTAATATTGCATAAATCTGACGATGATGATAC
>JAJFJH010000053.1 GCA_021774155.1 Nitrosomonas sp. | reverse complement strand
AAGAATTGCTGCGAAAATTGATGTAAGTTTCATATGTTACTAACCTCTTTTCTTTAATAATAAAAAACAAATTAAATTAATTAACTGCGCCACTATTATACATGCAATCTTAGTTTTTGTTTTGATCTGAATAAAATTAATTATGATTTCTTGTAGGCAATGGGTTCGTTGTTAAGATTTATTCTTTCTTAGTGCCGACTTGTTCTCTTTGTTGCTTAGATTCTTTTCTCGAAATAAATTCTCATTATCTAACATAACAGCGTATGCCTGGTTTTGCTGATGAATTGACGTGGGGAGGTGACATGGGGAGTTTATGTTTTTGGTTATGGGAGCAAGTTTATGTTGATTGACTCATTATTTTATTGAGAGTAGAGTTATCGCTAAATAAAAATAATATTTTCCCCTCTTTATCAGTTAATTTCCTCAATTCACGATGGAGGTTGTTTTGATGAGTAATTATTCCCCACTTTCTGCGTCGTATCTTAGTGGTACGGCAAGAATCTTTCAACCCGCACCACCCAAGCATGTTACGGCTGAGTCAATGGCAATTGATGTAATGACAGATCTTCGATGTACGCATATCGCAGTAATCGACCCTGAAGTAACGATGGAACTGGCCAATGCATATATGATGCAACGTGGTGTGCGTTTACTATTTGTGATGAATCAGAAAGATGCACTTGATGGACTCATCACTGCGTCAGATATTTTAGGTGAGAAGCCATTGCGTTTTATTCAAGAGCGGCGTGTTAAACATTGCGACATATTGGTGTCAGACATTATGACGTCGGTAGACAAGCTGGAAGCGATTTCAATCGAAGATGTTAATCATGCCAAGGTAGGCAATGTCGTGGCGAGTTTGCGTGATAGTGATCGACAGCATACGCTTGTTACTGAGAAACGTGCGGATGGTTTACCCATTATTCTTGGTATTTTTTCTTTGACTCAGATTGAGAAACAATTGGGTGAGCCAATTGTGCCGACAGCTGTTGCTAAGACGTTTGCGGAGATTGAGACGACGCTGATTGCTAGCTAGTTAAATCTTACTGTCTAATCCCGCTTCTGCGATCTCTGCTGCACGCAGTAGCGCTTTGGCTTTATTTTTAGTTTCTATCCATTCATTGATGGGCACAGAATCCGCAACGATACCTGCGCCTGCTTGCACGTGTAACATGCCATCTTTGATAATGCCGGTGCGAATAGCGATAGCGACATCCATGTCGCCATTAAACCCCAGATGCCCGACAGCGCCTGCGTAGATGCCGCGTTTGGAAAGTTCTAGCTCATCAATGATTTCCATCGCGCGAATTTTGGGTGCGCCACTGACTGTTCCGGCAGGGAATGTGGCGCGTAATACGTCTATAGCACTGAGGTTTTGTTTGAGTATTCCGTCAACGTTGGAAACAATATGCATAACGTGTGAATAATTTTCGATTCGCATATTTTCAGTCACTTTTACGCTGCCTGTTTTTGCGACGCGACCAATATCATTACGCCCCAGATCCATTAACATTACGTGTTCTGCGCGTTCCTTTGGGTCGGCTAATAAATCAGCTGCGAGTTCGGTGTCTTCCTGAATATTTTTGCCTCTAGGCCGTGTGCCAGCAATTGGTCTGACGGTTACAGTGTCATTATCAAGTCGAACAAGTATCTCTGGCGAGGCGCCCACGACATGAAAATTATCAAAATGATAATAGAACATGTAAGGGGACGGGTTGAGGCTGCGTAAAGCTCGGTAGAGCGCTAATGGCGAGCCTTGGTAAGGCTTGCTTGTGCGTTGTGATAACACAACTTGCATGATGTCACCATCATAAATATAGCGTTTAGCGCGTTTAACCGCGGCAATAAATTCTTTTTCAGTGAATTCGGAAACAGGCATTCCTGGCGAGATAGGTTTTTCTTTTGGAATTTCTATCGGTTGACGTAGTTGTGTGAGTAAGACTTTCAAACGGTTTTGACCGGCCTGATAAGCATTGTCAGTTTTTGGGTCAACATAAATAATAAGGTGCAGCTTGCCCGATAGATTGTCAACAACGACGAGTTCTTCAGACAAGAGCAACAGGATGTCAGGTGTGTTTAATGTATCTGGGCGAACAGTACTTGCAAGTTTCTTCTCTATATAACGAATGGTATCGTAGGAAAAATAGCCAACCAGACCACCACAAAAACGTGGTAATCCGACATAAGGTGCTGCATTGAACTGTGTTTGGTAAGACTCAATGAAGGCTAATGCATCTTCAGCTTCAGTTTCCTGTGTTTCAGCATCCGTTATGATCTTAATTTGATGGCCGCGAACTTCTAAGCGAGTGGTTGCCGGTAATCCAATTAATGAATATCGCCCAAAACGTTCGCCACCCTGAACAGACTCAAGTAAGTAAGAATAAGGCTTGTTTGCAAGCTTGAGGTAGACCGATAACGGGGTGTCAAGGTCAGCAAACGTTTCAAGAGCAATGGGGATACGATTAAAGTTTTGAGCTGCAAGTTCATTGAAGTCGTTTTCAGTCATGTTTAACGTTAAATCTATCTGTAATTTTTGTTTTTTTTATCAATCACTACAATTTCTTGAGTAGATTTGAAGCATCAAAAATAGAGTCAACAATGGCATCACAATCCAATGCGTGGACATCCCGACCTTCATTATATCCATAAGGCAAGCAAAACACATGGCATCCTGCAGCGCGAGCAGCTATGGCATCATTTAATGAGTCACCCAGAAGTAATGCTTCATGGGGTTGAACATCAAAGTATTTACAAATGTGTGTTAAAGGCATGGGGTCTGGCTTTTTCTTTGGCAAGCTGTCGCCAGACAATATAATTTCAAAGCAACCGAATAAATTTGTGGCACGTAATAACGGTAAAGTAAATACTTCAGATTTATTGGTGATGCAGGCTAATTTAAATCCAGCTTTTTGCAGATTGGCAATACCATCCACAACGCCTGGGTAGGGATGCGTACTAACACATAGATTTTCTGCATAATTGCGGTTGTATATAGGCAGCGCTTTTGCTAGCAGTTCAGCATCAGGCTCGCCATTAATATCTCCGGTTAACGAGCGTTTAACTAACCGCTCAATACCCTTGCCTATATAGGATTGAATGGTGTCAATTGACAATTCAGACTTGCCCAATTCACGTAGCATTAAATTGGCCGCGAGAGCAAGATCATCTGCGGTGCTAAGTAATGTTCCATCAAGATCAATCATGACGACCTTGACGGGCAGTGGAAATGCTATGTTGCCTATTGACGAGTTGGCGTAACGAAATTTTTTATTATTCATGCATAAATAACCAGCAAATACAATTAAGTATTTGCTGGAGTAAATTAAACTTTGGCGAGTTCAGCGCGTAAAGCGGCTAACACTGAATCATAACGTTGTGGGTCGCTGTCTTTGCCGGCATTATAGATAGCCGAGCCAGCAACAAAGGTGTCCGCGCCAGCGCGAGCAATTTCAGCGATATTGTCAACTTTTACACCGCCATCAATTTCTAACATGATGTCTTTACCTGAGGCATCAATGCGTTGGCGCACGGTTTTTAATTTATTCAGTGCTTCAGGAATAAATGCTTGTCCACCAAAGCCAGGGTTAACTGACATAATCAGCACTAAATCTAATTTTTCCAAAACATGATCAAGGTAGGCCAATGGCGTGGCTGGGTTAAAAACCATGCCTGCCTTGCAGCCCTGTTCTTTGATCAGCCCAATGGTGCGGTCTATATGGTTTGAGGCTTCTGGGTGAAACGAAATGATATTTGCACCGGCCTTGGCAAAATCAGGAATAATGCGATCGACAGGATCAACCATTAGGTGTACGTCGATAATTGCATCGGTCAAAGGGCGAATGGCTTCGCATACGAGTGGGCCAATGGTTAAATTTGGGACATAATGGTTGTCCATTACGTCGAAGTGAATGATATCCGCACCTGAATCAAGAACGGCGTTAACCTCTTTGCCAAGTTCAGCAAAGTTGGCGGATAAAATGCTAGGTGCTATGCGGTACATAGAAGTCCTTCCTAAAATTCAAATATGTAATGTGCTATTCTAACCGTAAATTGGGGTTGCGCGTTAGTAAAGAAATTCTCAAGGCCGTTAGATTTTTATGATAATCCTTGATGTGACAAGGAAAATAGTGTGGAATGAGCAGATGACAGAGAATAAAAAATATGGAATTGATGTGTCAATTCATACGATGTATCTACCCGATCAATCGGATTTAGAGGCAGATCGTTATGTGTTTGCGTACACCATTAATATTTCTAATACCGGTGATATTGCATCGCAATTAATTAGCCGCCATTGGATCATAACGAATGAAAATGGTGACGCGCAGGAAGTGCGCGGTTTGGGTGTGGTGGGCGAGCAGCCGTTGCTTAACCCGGGTGATAGTTTTGAATATACCAGCGGTACAGCCATTTCCTCGTCTGTTGGATCAATGAAGGGGAGTTATCAAATGGTTGCTGAAGATGGCCATCATTTCGATGTGGCAATTCCTGAGTTTATTTTGAGCGTCCCAAGAATTTTGCACTGATTCGTCCATGAATAAAAATACAGCGCTGGGCACGCTTTATCTTGTGCCTGCACCGTTAGGTGATGGCGATATCGCTTGGGTCATGCCTGAATCAGTTAAAGTCTGCATTAAAAGGCTTGTTTATTTTGTTGTGGAACATCCCAAGACGGCGCGAAAATTTCTAAAGCAAGTAGAATGTCATGTACCGCTGCAAGAAATTAAAATGCAGGTGTTGAATGAACATACACCACCTCAGGAGATTTTTTCATTGCTTCAACCTTTGTTGGCGGGAAATGATATGGGGTTGTTGTCTGAGGCAGGATGTCCGGCTGTCGCAGATCCGGGGGCTGGTTTGGTGCGAATGGCGCATGAAGAAGGTATTAAAGTCGTACCTTTTGTTGGTCCATCTTCAATCTTGTTGGCATTGATGGCTTCCGGGTTAAATGGTCAGCAATTTGCGTTTAATGGATATTTGCCTATTAAGAATGATGCAAGAATTAGCAAAATATTGGCGCTAGAAAAATTGTCTATCGCGCAAGATCAAACGCAAATATTTATTGAAACGCCTTATCGCAATCAGAAGCTGTTGACGTTGTTGTTAGAAACTTGCGAAGACAGTACAAATATATGTGTGGCCTGCGATATTACAGTAGCCAGTGAGTGCATTGAAACGAAGACAGTAAAAGCGTGGAAGCACGCCTTACCGAATATTAATAAACGCCCGGCTATTTTTCTGTTGCATGGCTAACGTCAGGCTAATAAATAGTTGTTCTATGATCTACGCTGTTTTTTTCTGAATAAACTCTATTTTGTAGCCATCTGGGTCTTCAACAAAAGCGATCACTGTTACGCCGTGCTTCATTGGACCTGCTTCACGCGTTACATTGCCACCGAGTTTTTTAGTGTCTTCACAAGCACGATAAGCGTCGTCAACTTCAATGGCAATATGGCCGAATCCAGCGCCTAAATCGTACTCAGTGGTATCCCAATTGTAGGTCAGTTCCAGTACGGTGCCGTTGGCTTCATCTTGGTAGCCTACAAATGCAAGGGTAAATTTTCCGTCGGGATAATCTTTACGGCGTAATAATTTCATCCCGAGAACTTGTGTGTAAAAATCCAAAGATTTCTCAAGATTGCCAACGCGCAACATGGTGTGCAAAATACGCATTATAATTTCACCATTTCAAAGTCTTCTTTACGTGCGCCACATTCGGGGCAAGTCCAGTTGATAGGGACATCTTCCCATCGTGTCCCAGCAGGGATACCTTCGTCTGGAGATCCTTTCGCTTCATCATAAATATAGCCACAAATTAAACACATGTAACTGTTGTAAACATTATTCTCTTCTGTTGGCATGATAGATAGGACTTCTCTTTTAGGTTAAAATGCTATTTTACGGTATTTATGCATGATACAGCCACCCCCAATAGTACTTTCTTTTGCTGCAAACGATCCGAGCGGCGGTGCCGGAATTAATGCAGATATTCTCACGCTTGCGAGTCTGGGTTGTCACCCTTTGACGGTGGTGACCGCAATTACCGTACAGGACACGGCTGGTGTCGAAGAAGTGATGCCACTAGATCCTGAAGTGGTTGCAGACCAAGCGCGTGCGGTGTTGGAAGATATGCCTGTACACGCTTTTAAGATTGGTTTGTTGGGTAGTGTTGAAGTTATTGCGGCCATTGCGGAGGTGATTTCGGATTATCCTGATATTCCGCTAGTGTTGGATCCTGTGCTTACTTCAGGACGAGGTGATGAGCTTGCCAGTGAGGATATGATCAGTGCTTTGCGAGAATTAATCATTCCCCAAACCACTATTCTTACGCCGAATAGTCATGAAGCGCGACGATTGTCCCACGATTATGATGGTGACGACTGCGATGCAGACGAGCAAATTATTGATTTAGATCAGTGTGCGGAAAGATTGCTATATTTGGGTTGTGAATATGTCTTAATAACGGGTACGCATGAAAATACGACTCAAGTAGTCAATACATTATACAGCGAGGCAGGCGTTTTGCGCCGGGATGAGTGGCAACGGTTGGAACACTCCTATCATGGCTCGGGTTGCACCTTAGCTTCAGCCATCGCGGCATCTATCGCTAATGGTTTGTCGATTGATGATAGTGTCCATGAAGCACAAGAATATACGTGGCAGTCACTAAAAGCTGGTTTTCGCCCAGGAATGGGTCAGTATTTGCCTGATCGAATGTTTTGGGCAGGCGATGAAGTGGATAAAAAAGAAGTCACAGATTAATGCGGCCTACTGCAATCTGTGGGCTTTATGCCATTACGCCGGATAGCACCGATACGACAAATTTATTGACGATGACTGAGCAAGTTCTGGCTGGTGGCGCAAAGATAATTCAGTATCGTAATAAAATTGCTGATGAAGTATTGCGTCAAGAACAGGCTTATTTACTGGCTCAACTCTGCAGAAAATACCAAGTGGTGCTTATCATTAATGACCATGTAGATGTTGCAATGGCAGTTGATGCAGATGGTGTGCATCTGGGTCAAGATGATGGTTCCATCAGAGACGCAAGAAAAAAACTAGGCGATGAAAAAATTATTGGTGTTTCATGTTATAACCAATTAAGTTTGGCTATTGATGCATCGCAACAAGGTGCAGATTATGTCGCTTTTGGGGCATTCTTTGCGTCATCAACCAAACCTGATGCAGTCACTGCATCGACAGATTTGCTATGTAAAGCAAAGCAGAAATTATTTGTACCAATTGTTACCATTGGTGGAATAACATTAACAAATGCTGCTGCATTGATTGATCAAGGAGGCGATGCTATTGCAGTTAGCAAGGCATTGTTTAATACTCAGGACATTCAATCGACAGCGAAAGCGTTTTCACAATTATTTTGCGAGTAAAATATGACTTCACGTAATCAACAACTCTTCGAACTTTCACAAAAATATATACCGGGTGGTGTTAATTCGCCAGTTCGTGCATTTAAATCCGTTGGCGGAAGCCCTGTGTTTTTTAAGCGAGGGCAGGGCGCGAAAGTATGGGATGTGGAAGATAAAGCTTATATCGATTATGTTGGTTCTTGGGGTCCATTAATCTTGGGTCACGCACACCCTGAAGTGATTAAGGCCGTGCAAGCTGTTGCTGAAAACGGATTAACATTTGGAGCGCCAACAGAAGCGGAGTTGGAAATCGCTGAATTAATCTGTGAGCTAGTGCCGTCGATTGAGCAAGTCAGGCTGGTGAGTTCAGGTACTGAAGCAGGTATGAGTGCGATTCGTCTGGCGCGTGGTTATACCGGTAGAAGCAATATTATTAAATTTGAAGGTTGCTATCATGGCCATGATGATGCGTTGCTCGTTAAAGCAGGTTCAGGCGCATTAACTTTTGGTAACCCAAGTTCAGCTGGCGTACCTGCTGAGACCGTGGGGCATACCATGGTGCTGGATTACAATGATTTGGCTGGTTTGGAGAAAACCTTCAAAGAAATGGGTGATGATATTGCCGCCGTCATTGTGGAACCAGTTGCCGGAAATATGAATTTGGTGACGCCTGGTCCTGGTTTCTTATCTGCGCTTCGCGCACTGTGTACGCAACATGGCACTGTGTTAATTCTTGATGAAGTGATGACAGGTTTCCGCGTTGGTTTAGGGTGTGCGCAAAAGCTTTATGATATTAAACCTGATCTCACAACACTTGGGAAAGTTATCGGTGGTGGTATGCCAATGGCTGCATTTGGTGGTCGACGAGATATTATGCAATGTTTAGCACCCATAGGGTCGGTTTATCAAGCCGGGACATTATCTGGTAATCCAGTGGCGGTTGCTGCAGGCTTAGCGACACTGAAACAAATCAAGCAGGCTGGATTCTACGAGAATCTTGGAGAGAAAACGAAACGGTTAACACAAGGTTTGGCAGCAGCGGCAGGTAAACATGATATTGTTTTCAGTGCGCAAGCCGTTGGTGGTATGTTTGGCCTTTATTTCCGTCAAGAAATCCCAATAAGTTTTGCTGAAGTGATGGAATGTGACAAAGATGCTTTTAATCGCTTCTTCCATGCAATGTTGGATGAAGGTTTTTACTTTGCACCATCAGCATTTGAAGCGGGTTTTGTTTCTTCTGCACATACTGATGAGGATATTGATAATACCGTTGCAGCGGCTGAGAAGATATTTTCAACGTGGTAATAATTGGGTAGTGAAAATTAAAAAGGCAGCAAACAGCTGCCTTTTTAATTTCGAATCTAAAATAATATTATTCTAGTCCTGAAATATATTCAGAAACCGCTTTTTTCTCCCTTGGGCTCATGCGAAGTATTACTTGTTTCATCACTCTATTGTCATTTGTACGCGTTTCTTCATTGAACGCATTTAATTGAGCGAATGTGTAGTCGGCATGTTGCCCTGCAAGCCGCGGATAATGTGGTGGAATACCTGCGCCATCTGGGGAATGACAACTAGCGCACGCTGGAACTTCATTTTCTATATTGCCACCATGATAAATAATCCTACCTAGTTCTAACACGTTTTCATCGGTTTCGGTGCTGATACCTGTCGTTGGCGTTTGTTGTTCGTAGAATGCAGCAAGGTCTTTCATGTCATCCACAGAAAGAGCAGCAACCATAGCGGACATAACAGGGCTATTACGTATGGCAGGTGTTTCTTCATCAGGCATTTTGAATTCAATGAGCTGCTTGGTGATATACTCTGCGTGTTGTCCAGCTAGACTTGGGTTGGCTGGGATGATGCTATTGCCATCGGCGCTATGACAACCTGCACATACCCCGGCTGCAATTTCTTGACCATTTGCAACATTAGCGGCTGTGTTTTCAGCTAAGGCATGGGTAGACAAGGCAAGTGCAAGCGCCATTGTCATGTTCATAATTTTATTCATTTTCTGCATTCCATTCTATAAAAGGCTTCCAAAAACTATTAGGTGTTGGTAGGGTAAACGTCGCATTCTAACAAGGCAGCTAATTATTCACAAGAATTAAACCATCTATAAAGTATGGTATTCCAAAATTTTATTTTTTATGAAGCTATTTTTCATTTTATTATTGATTGCTAACCTAATTTTTTTTGTTGTTATTCAATCGGTCTCAGACAAGAATACAAATGTAAATCCGATGCCTTTGCTGAATTCGGAGAAAATCAAATTGTTGTCATCTCATGTGCATTGTATAGAATGGGGTGGTTTTGTTGGCACTGATTTATTGCAGGCAGAGACGGCGATCGCTGAGTTAGAATTGGGTGACCAGCTGTCACAGGTTGTAATGGATGATGTGGTGATTCATTGGGTTTATATTCCGCCATTTAAAACGATGCTTGAAGCACAAAAGAAAATTGATCAACTTATGGAATTGGGTGTTGAGAGTTTTTTGGTGCAAAAAGACAGTCAATGGCTTAATGCCATATCGATTGCCGTGTTGCGCGATCTCAGTGCGGCACAAAATCTTTTAATAGAGTTGGAAGATAAAGGGCTAGTTTCGGTTATTATTGCTGAACGTAATTTGAAACAAGTGAAGTTTGTCATACGTGAGCCTGCAGCACAGTTAGAAGAAAAAATAAAAACATTGTCGCATCAGTTTATCAACAGTGAATTAAAAGTAACAAAATGCGAACGTGTTTAAGAGTCTACGGTTTTAATCAAAATATATTATGAAAGTTACAATAAAAACACCCGAAGAAATTATAAAAATGCGTGTGGCTGGTCGGTTAGCAGCCGAAGTGCTGGATTATATTACGCCTTTTGTTAAGCCTGGGGTGACGACGGGTGAGCTTGATTCGCTGTGTCATAACTATATGGTTGATGTGCAGAAGACAATTCCCGCACCACTTAATTATGCGCCGGCAGGGCACTCGCCATTTCCAAAATCAATTTGCACCTCGGTTAATAAGCAGATTTGTCATGGCATACCGGGCGAAAAGGTTCTTAAAAATGGCGATATTGTTAACTTAGACATTACCGTCATTAGCGATGGCTATCATGGTGATACCAGTCGTATGTTTTATGTTGGCGAACCATCCATTCAATCGAGGCGGCTTTGTGAGTTAACCTTTGAAGCCATGTGGCGTGGCATTGATGAAATAGCACCGGGTAAAAGCTTAGGTGATATTGGCCATGCGATTCAAAAACTCGCTGAAGGCGTTGGATATAGTGTGGTGAGAGAGTTTTGCGGGCATGGCATTGGAGCAAAATTCCATGAGGATCCACAAGTTGTTCATTATGGCCGCGCGGGTACGGGTTTAAAGCTTGAAGCAGGTATGATTTTTACGGTTGAACCGATGATTAATGCGGGTAAAGCGGCGATACGTCATTTGCCCGATGGTTGGACCGTGACAACCAAGGATAATAGCTTGTCTGCACAATGGGAACACACGATATTGGTTACTGAAGATGGCCATGAAGTGCTGACCGTATCTGCTAATACACCACCGAAACCAGATTATAAGTTTTCTTAATTAATCGAAAATTTCTTTAAAGTTAACAATAAAGGCAAATAACAACCATGCGGCATGATAATCGTAATTCTGACCAAATTCGACCAGTAAAAATAACCCGACATTACACCAAACACGCCGATGGTGCGGTATTGATTGAGTTTGGCGAGACTAAGGTTATTTGCACTGCTAGTGTGAGTGAGAAAGTGCCCTATTTCCTTAAAGGAAAAGGGCAGGGTTGGTTGACAGCAGAGTATGGCATGTTGCCTGGCTCAACTAACGAGCGGATGCAACGCGAAGCAGCGCGTGGTAAACAATCTGGTCGCACAATGGAGATTCAGCGCTTAATTGGTCGCGCATTACGTTCGGTTGTTGATCTGGGGAAATTGGGCGAACGCACCATCCAAATAGACTGTGATGTCATTCAAGCCGATGGTGGTACACGTACCGCCAGTATTACGGGTGCATTTGTCGCTTTACATGATGCGATTGATAAATTACTGAGCAAGCAATTAATTGAAACGTCACCCATACTGGATCATATTGCCGCTATTTCAGTGGGCATCTCTAACGGTGAGCCGTTACTTGATCTAGATTATATCGAAGACTCTTCTTGCGATACCGATATGAATGTCGTAATGACCGGAAAGATGGGAATGGTGGAAGTGCAAGGTACAGCAGAAGGTGAGACATTTAGCCGCAAGGAACTCGATAAGCTGTTGGATTTTGCCCAGCAGGGGATACAAACATTAATTGAAAAGCAAAAATCTGCATTAGCATCGTGAAGGTTACATGGAATAAATTGGTGGTTGCCAGTGGAAACCGAGGGAAGCTGCGCGAAATCAATGTATTATTGTCACCGCTTGCAATTGAGGTGTTGCCGCAATCATCATTCAATGTGCCTGAAGTCAGCGAACCTTTCTGCACTTTTGTTGAAAACGCGCTGGTAAAAGCGCGACATGCAAGCCTACATACAGGGTTGCCTGCGCTGGCTGATGACTCCGGTATCTGTGTTAATGCGTTGAATGGTAATCCAGGCGTTCAGTCGGCACGTTTTGCTGGGGAACCTAGGTCAGATGCGCGTAACAACCAAAAACTAATCGAAGCATTGAAAGATGAAGCTGACAAAAGCGCTTACTATTATTGCATCGTCGTATTGGTAAGACATCCAGAAGATCCGCAACCGATTTTTGTCGATGGCGTTTGGCATGGCGAAATAATTTTGCAGCCTAAAGGGGAGGGGGGCTTTGGATATGACCCCTATTTTTTCCTGCCCGAACTAGGCAAAGCGGCTGCTGAACTTTCTGCGGAGAAAAAGAATATCATCAGTCATCGCGGTAAGGCATTGGCAAAACTGGTTCAAAGCATGAAACAAATAATCGCGTAATATTTGTGCTTCTTAGCAAAGTTTAACGTTTAAATTTTATCGGCACTCTTCAGTGCTTTCATCTTCCACATGACGAGTATCATTCCTAGCAAAGCAGATACAGCGCTCATCGTATACGTCATTTCAGCACCCATCCCACCCCAGGTATAACCACTGCCTATTGCGCCTATTGTGCCACCGATTCCAAACGCTACACTGGTATATATTGCTTGTCCTTTTGCTTGGTTGCGGCCGTGAAAATAATGGTGTGTCACCATCATGGCAGCAATATGATGAGTACCATAAGTTGCCGCGTGTAATACCTGAGCCAGCAATATAACTAGTAGCCATTCAACGCCCCAGCCAATCATCAGGAAACGCAAAATGGCGCAAGTAAAACTGAAAATTAAAATTGTTTTTAGACTGAATCGTCGCATCATCCATGGCATGAGAAAGAATACGCCGATTTCACAAATAACACCAATGGCCCATAACCAACCAATAAGCCCTTTGTCATAACCATTCTCCACTAGATAAATAGAGAAAAATGTATAGTAAGCGCCATGTGCAAATATCATTAATAAACTGGATAAAAGAAAAGCAATCACTTCCGGACGTTTGCAAACTTGTCGTATTGAATCCTGATCAATACTATGCCCAACAACTTCTGTTTCAGGGATATGGTGGGAAAAAATCACGATTCCCAGCTTAAAGGCCAGTACCACCCAAAGTAGCCAAATAATATCCACCGTATCCAGTAGATAACCCATTCCCACTACCGCTAAAATAAATCCGACTGAACCCCAAGAACGAATGCGTCCATATTTATCCGTGTTATCACCTAGGTGAGTCAGGGTAATTGCTTCGATCAACGGTAGTGAAGCGCTCCAGCAAAAACTCATTAGCAACATGACTATGAAAATCCAGGCAAAGGATTCTCCAAAGAAAAAACCACAAAAACAAACAAGCCCACTGATTGCGGCAAGTTGCACAACCATTACGCGCCGACCGGTGTGATCAGCCAACCATCCCCACGCTGCTGGCGCAAAAATACGTGTTACTAATAACAGCGACATTAAAATGCCAATTTGCAAAGCGCTGAAAGAAAGTGACTGGAGGTACAAACTCCAATAGGGCGCATAGGCACCAAGTACCGCAAAATGAAAAAAATAAAAACCGGATAGGCGCCAATAAGGTAATGAATGCATCAAGCTAAGATAGTTTTATAAGGTCGCGGGCCAAGTAAGAAAATAAACGGGGTTTAATTAACAAGCGAATGGTAGGTGTCAGCTAAAGAAATCGTCTAGATTATACTGTTTGAAAATGGCGAATTGTTCACTACTGAATTTTAATTTACAGGTTTGAGGAAGTTAAGCGTCCTATACAATGCCTGACACCTTTTTTGTTGAACATTTTTTGTTAATTTACGGAAATTATATTATTGTTTTTGCGGTTAATTTTAATAACATCATATGCTGAGAACATGCTAATTGGTAGCACAAATTATTTAATTTCGCCGAACAAAATTTCCCAGAGTTTTTTAGTTTCTTTGAAGCGGTCATTAGTGACTTTAAAGGCTATTTAGTACGTTATTATTCCGATACTAATAACTAAATTGGAATACCCATGACTGATCAAAACAAAGGCGATCGATTGTCGTTTTGATATTTATTTAGGATCACGAAGAAATGAAACTGATACATTTGTGCGCACACTCAAAACTAGGTTACCAATAGCCTTTGGAAGTTGAGCGTACTTTTTAGAAAGGTTGCTTAAAAAAGTGTTCGGTTTTAGTTGACCATTACAAGATGATGTGGCACCGCTACACGACACGCCAAAAATACAGTTATATTCTTTGCTGCTGTGCAAATCAGATGTATTGTACTTTGGACTAGTATCTTGCGACTTTGCTGTTTAGGAGGAAAGGAGGAAAATGCACGAAGAAACAACTATGCACGGATTAAAAGAAAAAGGTCTAAGAAAAGGATCCGTGTCAAAGTGGGCAGCGATTACTATTGGTTTGGCAGCGACTGCTCCAGCTTACTCTTTAGCTGGCGCGTTGGGTTATGGCGCATCTGGGAGTGGTTATCAATTGCCGGTTATATTCATCCTTTCTGTTATTCCGATGTATTTTGTTGCATTGTCTTATAAGCACCTTACAACTTCCGCACCTGATGCTGGTACTGTTTTTACTTGGGGAAGTAAAGCAATAGGGCCGCGTGTGGGTTGGTTTGGCGGTTGGGCATATTTATTGGCATGTGTATTGGCAGGTGTGGCGGCTACACAAATTACCGTTAATTCAGTGGCAATTGTGTTTGATTTGCATGAAGTGCCTGCGTGGTTTCAGGTCGGGGTGGCGGTTATTTTTATCATTAGCACAACCTATCTTACAGCGCTCGGCGCTAAAGAATCTTCGCGCACAACTTTGATTTTGACCGCCGCACAATTTAGCATACTTATCCTGTTTGCCTTGATGTTGTTCACATATATTATGCAAGGAAATACGGTCAGCACTGCTGAGCCATTTTCATGGGAATGGTTTAATCCGTTTGCTATTTCTTCTTTTGACACATTCCTCAGCGGTTTTCTTATTGCATTGTTCATTTTCTGGGGGTTCGATGCGTCATTGACGATGTCTGAAGAGGTGGACGGTAATTCAGAGCAGACAGGCCGTAGCGGTGTCATCGCGATGATAATCACTGTTATTACATATGTGGGTTTTTCCACTTTAGCATTGGCATATGCTGGTATTGACGTAAATCATGAGTCAAGTTTAACGCACGAGGACAATATTGATTCCAGCATTACCTTGCTAGCCACTGGGATAATCGGTGCTAAAGGCGGGTTAGTTGCGGCATTGGTTATTTGTGTCTCTGCTTTTTCGTCAACAATGTCAACGATTATGCCTTCGGCGCGTGTTGCCTTAGCAATGGCAACTTATCGGGCGATTCCGCAGCGATTTGCCTCGGTTAGTGAAGTAACACAGACGCCACAGTTCACTACATGGACAATCGGCATCATGACAATGATAATCTATACAACATTAAGTTTGTTGAGTGAGTCAATTATTGAAGATACCATCCATGGTGTCAGTATTGCGGTTTGTACTTATTACATTGTTGCGTCGTTATCTTGTGTTTTTTATTTTTATCGAACCGCATTTAATCATTGGCAGACAGCGTTATCGCAAGTAATTTTTCCTGCTATCGCCGTTGTAATTTTGGTTGGAGTTTGTATTCTACAAGCATGGAATATGATAGACCCAGATTATGGATCAAGTGGATCGATTGCAGGGATGGGTGCCGTTTTTTTTATTGGTGTCGTCACGTTATTATTTGGTATTCCATTAATGATTTTATGGAACATGCATGACAAAAGGTTTTTTCGAGGCGAAACATTGCCGCTTGAAAGGGCGCATATGGTAACTGATAGTGTTAATGGAAAGTAACTCAAGGACACCTCTAAAAATCCAGATTTCATCCCAATTGCTGCGTTACTGGAAAAATTTCTTGCTTACATATCAACCATATCCCGCGCCTTGCATTTGGGCGAACTCTGGATTTTTAGAGGCGCCCTCAATCTTAATCGTAATATCGGTAGGATTATCGTAAAACTTGCCAGAGCAGCAATGCGGTCAGTAAAATAGCGATCATAGCTAACCAGCGGCTTTGTCGTTTTTCTTCCGCCAGCAAATCAATCATACGTTTTTCTAATTCATGTGCACGATTATTAGTAAGTGATTGATGAATTAAGCGGGGGAATTGTGGAAAAATCATCGCCCAGTTGGGTGCTTCTTTTTCCATGCGGCTGGTGAAGCCACGGAAACCGATTTGCTCTGACATCCATGTTTCTAAGAATGGTTTCGCCGTTTTCCATAGGTCAAGATCAGGATCAAGGTCGCGGCCTAGTCCTTCAATATTCAATAATGTTTTTTGCAGTAAAACTAATTGCGGCTGAATCTCGACATTAAATTGACGCGACGCCTGGAATAAACGCAATAAAACGCGTCCAAAAGAAATTTCTTTGAGCGGCTTATCAAAAATAGGTTCGCATACGGCACGAATGGCCGCTTCAAAATCATCAACACGCGTGTTTATTGGCGCCCAGCCCGCTTCTACGTGTGCTTGTGCAACACCGCGATAATCACGCCGGAAGAACGATAAAAAGTTTTGTGCTAAATAGTTTTTGTCTTCATCGCTAAGTGTACCCATGATACCAAAATCAACCGCGACATATTGGCTATCCTCGCCAACAAAAATATTGCCAGGGTGCATGTCCGCATGAAAATAACCATCACGAAATACTTGAGTGAAGAAGATTTCAACGCCCATACGTGCTAGGAGTGGGATATCAACACCCTGGCCACGTAGTTCATCGGTGTGGCTAATGGGTGTGCCATGGACACGTTCCATGACCATCACACTAGAGTGACAATAATCCCAGTAAACTTCAGGGACGAAAAGCAACTTGGAATCAAGAAAATTGCGCCGTAGCTGACTACAGTTAGATGCTTCCCGTATGAGATCGAGTTCGTCATCAAGATGTCGGGCAAATTCACTGACCACTTCACGGAGTTTTAGGCGCTTACCATCGGACCATAACGCTTCCGCAAGCCACGCGCCTGTATCCATTAATGCAACGTCATGGGTGATAACGGGGGCAATGCCAGGGCGAAGTATCTTGACGGCAACCTCTGTCCCGTCTTGTAATACAGCAAAATGTACTTGGGCAACAGAAGCGCTAGCAATGGGCTGTGTATTAAACTCAAAGAATACTTCACTAACTGGTTTACCGTAGACTCTTTCTAATTCAGCGGTAGCAAGTTTAGAGGCAAAAGGTGGGACTTGATCTTGTAATTTTGCCAGTTCGTCTGCAACATCCATTGGCAAAAGGTCGCGCCGGGTTGAAAGCATCTGGCCAAATTTAACAAAAATTGGGCCTAATGCTTCTAGTGCCAAACGTAAACGTTCGCCACGCGGTTGATGGAGCTTGCGCCAAAATGTTAGTGATTTTACTAACGCACGTAACATGCGTAGTCGGCTATGACTCAGAGCAAAGTCATCCAATCCAAAACGGAAAGCAATAGAAATTATTTTTAGAAGACGAAAAAAGCGCATGTATTATTTGAGTGATAGCTTGGCAGTGAAGTGAGCATTGTAGATGAATTCTTTTGTAAATGAAGATCTATCGTTCATCATCCAAGTTGTTTTGGTAACTAATTAATTGGTGAGTCTGTGTTTTACACATTTACCGAGGCAAATGACTTGCAAGATTGCTGATACGTTGTTCTAATGTGTTCGTGTCTTTATGTAGCTGCTCAACTTCTGTTATAAAATGATTGATAGATGAAGTTTTAGTTAATACAGGCTGCTCTTCTAGATAATATTCAGCCAATGTTTCAGAAAAATTTTGAATGTGCTTTGTATGCCATTCGAGTAGCGTATTACCTGCCTGGACAACACGATTTGCAGGAATATCTCCAATGATTTTACTGAGATCTTGCGCGACATCCCAGTGTAAGTGTTTACCAATATCTATCAAGTCTTTTGCCACAGCATCATTACCTGATGTTTTTATATTGTTATAAACGGCCTCATTATTAGTCAATAAAAACGGCAGCATACTCGCTGACAGTGAAATGGAAGCATCTGTTGTTGTGCCATTTGGTATTGTCGAGATTTGCCCATCATCTTGAATCGTAAAGGTGAAATCTATCAGTGGAAACACGTGAATGCGTATGATTTTACCCGCATAACTCTGTAAGCGTTTACACGCCCAGCTCTCTCCGTGAATAACATGATTGATCGGTGCAACAGCAATGGGTGTCAACATGAGTTTTGATAAAGTCAGTAGTGATTCTTAGTGTTTTATAGATTACCTTGATGAATTGATGAGCTTCAACAATGTTATATTTTCTATAAATCCTAAGCTATACAATTTAAGCGTAGAGTATAGCATTATCAATTCGCCGGGATAACGCATATTAAGGTCATTGTCGTGTAATAAGCGTAAGGAATGGTTTTCTCAAATTGGTTTTCTCAAATTGTTTAAAAAAATGTCAAGGAGATGAGTTTTGCAAGAATGGATAAATGTTGCTCTCGAATGGATGGATAACCCAATAATACAGGCTGGTGCCGCGTCTTTTCTTGCTGCACTGATTGTTGCAAAATT
>JAJFJH010000052.1 GCA_021774155.1 Nitrosomonas sp. | reverse complement strand
TTAAGCGATTAGCCGGCCAAGCAACATATGTCATTTTATGTTTTTCCCACTCTGCGGGCATTACAAACATGTTATTTTTCTCACAGAATATTCTTTGATGTAGTAACACGGAAAAATACAACAAATACATATCGTTATAAGCTTGCTATCCAACATAGAAATTTTTTACTTTTAAGACAAGTGGCTAACACAGTAGGATATATAAGATTGAATGTGCTGTCATGACATTACATGGAATTCAAACTATATCTACACACAGCACACGGTCTATATAAGTAGGCTATCTATCCAGACCTAGCACTAGAGTTGCAAAATCAACTAGAGAGAGAAAGATAGAAAGAATCAAATAAATGTTTTATTACAAGGCCTGGGGCCTTCTTAAGGTTGTATCCTAAATGGAAACAAAGTATTTCATTATTTGATACTTATCCACTATTGCTAATACAGGTATTATTCACCCTATTAAATTAATGGTCATGTATTAATTTCTTTTAATACAGATGACTAATTAATGAAATAAAGATTTCTACCTCACTGAGGATGACTTCTTTAAGTGATAAATGTTTTAAACGTTAAAAAGTTTAGTTCTTAGTTTCACAATAAAGCTGCTTTATTGTTTACTTAAAGAAACTAATTGCTTATATAATTTTTAATAAATACTCACTCATAATTAGATAGTGCTCAGATATTCTAGAAGTGAGTTTTGATAGAGAAAGGTTTATTTATGAAAACTAGAGAAAATTCCGACTTCCTCCTGGTTAAAATTGTAGGTTTTTTAGCATTAATAACAATTTTTTCTTTTATGTTTCTTTCACCTACGAATACATTTGAACAGAATCTCCATACCGACCAAGAAATTACTACTGATAAGTACTAAGCGACCCTAGAGTTGTTATTGAGCCCTACGTAATCCACTGTATTTCGCAAAAAATGCCCAGGTACAACTATCTCATCATTCCCTTACAGTTGATTCAAGCCGTCGTCCTCATCTTTACTTTCTAATAATTGTCCTCGAATCACACCGGCAGGGAAAGCCGTGCTATGTACATTTGCATAGATTTTTCCTGCACGCATTGCGAAAGCCAGAGAAGCAATATTATTGAGTGGTACGTCACATGCTTCAATAGTATCAGGCGATATGATATCACTGTTATCTAGGGTAACTTCAATCGATCCATCACCCACATCCACTGGCGGATCTACAGGGCCGAAGAGGAAGGCTACTACAGGTCCGTTCACACCTGCAGACGCACAGTGAAAATGTGCTTGTGTGATTCCGATGCCGTTACTCACATCAATACGAAACTTCACATTGGTTAAAGCCTTATCAAACTCGACTTCAATTGTGCCGGTAGTATCAGTAACAACTCCGCCTGTTGGATCAGTAACCTCTTGCGCGCCGCTTAAACCTGCTTCGAATTTCAATTCACTTGAAGCAAATACGATCGCGCTTGAACTGAGCAATAATATTGACACTAAAAACAGATTAATATAGATCCTTTTCATGCTCTATCTCCTTATAATAATTGTGTTTCTTATAAAGGTAGTACAACAATCTAAAATTAAACCATGTTATAAACTTGGCTTTTAAAGTTGCCGCATGAACGCGATGGTTTTAAACCAATACTAGCCTATGGCAGATTAAAGAACAATATTTTAGCATTGTGTTTAGAAAAGAACCCTTTTCTTTACGTCAAAAAGATGGGTTTCCCGATCTATATAAATAAGCACGGAGAGAGCAGATAGGGCCAGGTCCATATAAGCACAAAGCGCGCACAAAGAGGGTCTAGATAAGTAGCCTACTTATGGGCCCTATAGTTTTACTAGAGTTTTAAACTCAGTATCAAAATGCCTCAAGTAGTGTTATTTATAGTGTAGCTTGGTGCAAATTTGACACAAACAATTCAGTAGCCAATCTGAAGCACGGCACATTTTTCGGATAAAATTCAATTTGAGATGTGAATATTTCGAATGGAGAATAATCTCAACTTCGGACATGTTTCCAACCTTGTCAGCACCAGTAATCTCTTGCGCAATAACATCAAAACTTTTCAGGTCACTACGTGTATCTATATCTGGTTTGTTGCTGAGCATGATATCTACTTGACAGTAACCAGAATATACCAAGGCCGCTGCTTCTACTGGATCAAATGTGTCGAAATGAGTTCTTATTTGCACAGTGGCAGGGATATTTGAGTCGCGCGACTCATCTTTAAGTAGAAATCCTGAATTATTTATTGTGATCCCAGTATACTTTGGCGAATTATGATGGTTTGTCAGAGAGAGTTTCTGAATGACATTTTCATCCTGATTTCCTTGTATGATATTAAATATACGATGCAGTAAACGTACTTTAGGGAATAACAAACTTCCCCGCTCCCAATCTCGGGAAATTGAAGCACCTGCATTTATGACGAATACGTCACTGATACTCTCTTCAAATGAAGGTATACCATATTCTTTGCCTGTCCGATCGTCTTTATATTTCCCATAACGACCCCTATTCCGGGAGCAGTGAATCATCATTTCGATTGGCACGTTGAGTGCTGCATTATCGACGGCACCACCATCACTGAATATTCCGACATGAGGAGTAGGGAATATTTTTCGTCGAATCACAACAGGTTGAAAAATAGGCGGGAAAGCTGAGCTGGCAGCAACTGCTACAGAAACGGGTAACCGTGTGATATCAAATGTATGCGATGAGAATTCGTCATCTCGATAATATCGTTGTTCCCACAAATTTGTACTTCCTTCAGAGCCAAGTTGAGACAGTACCTTATTAGAGAAAACCATTTCACGTCCTCGTTTCAACTCGATAGCGCAAATATACAACTTCAAGTTCGGATACAATTGTCCACAGGTCTTGTGACCTAATAATATATCAAGTGCTATCAAACGCATTAGGCTAGGCATAAGAGGAAGTAAAAATGTGCGAACAAGAGGTGAAAGCGCTGGATAAAATATATTTATATCCTTTTCTTTAAATAGTTTATCGTTTGAACTTGATGCACACTCACACCTCCATACTTGCGACACTAATAATAGATATAAAACCATCGCAAGCAAGAACGCCATAATGCTTATCTCTGGGAAATACCAATCTACAGCCCATGCAATCTGAGAAGCATTGATAGTAACGGCAATTATTGTTATGGCGAGCAAGATCCAGATGCCGATTGATGTTTTGTAAGACCCAAGGATCCCCTTATTTGTAGCGCCCAGAAGTTGATTTTCGAAAGATTTCCAGTCGTATGATATTGGACTACCTTTCATTATGTATTGAGTTATAGCTTGGTCTCGATTTCCTTGGCTAGTGCCATCAAAAAATTTGGGCGTTCTGTCAACATATTTGTGAAATAGTGCCGCTGTCACTGCACCACCAGACACAGCCGATAGCAGCTTCACGTGCTTCAGCAAGTCAAGTTCATGCAAGCGTTTAAGAACTCCCAAATGAAATAGTGTTGCACGGAATCCTCCACCTGATAGACAAAGCGCAATATTCTTTTTTTTCACTGATTATTAATCCTAACTCTAGCTTGCCAATAAAATTCCGTAAATTGATTTTTACTAAAATTAGATTGAAAATATATCCTTTCTGGGTACGTCGACCGACCCGACGCAAGGCCATGCCCGGCTTGACGGACACGCTGGCCGGTCCCATTTGACTCCCTTGTTTAAAATCTATATTCTTTTTACTAAACAATTACTGCCTTCCAGTAGTAGCTAGCCTCGCAACCAATCCGCAGTCGATCATATCACCTTTGCCATTGGTCAAAAATACTCCTTAACTAGTTACATCAATTTATTTACAGTCATTAATGAAAGGGGTCACCCATTAGCCTGCCTCCTCGCAGTCAGTTTGAGTTCTACATGATTATTTACATGGGCCACTGAATTTTCTTCCGCTAGTGTCGTTTAAATACAGTTGACTTGGCAGTACCTGCACTACAGTACAATATTTTTTCTCTCCATTCAAAAATAGAATACTAGCCAGCACTCATCCCATCGATGGGATAAGCATGAGCATTAACTAAGCGGGAGGCGAGCATTGCCAAGTTAAGCAAATTTAAACAAAGATTAGTCAACGTACAAATTCGTTATTCATTGCTTTTTCTGCTTTCAGAATAACGATCTGATAAAAAATCAGCGCAGCTTGACTTAACTTGACAATACCAATAAATGGAGTAAGCCGACATGAGCTTCATGCAAGAAAAAATTCACACGCCCGACCAGCTCAAACCAATCAAGCAAAAATCCCGCTTTCGTCGGCTATCCTGGATGGTGCTTATTCTGCTGGTAATAGTGACAATATTTATCGTCGATGAGATGAACACATCCCGACTACAGTCTCAGGCAATTTCACGCTACGCCAGTACTCTCACCTACAGTGTTGAGCCCGGTATCAGTACTGCCATTCATTATCCGGAAACGGGGCCTTTCGACAAACGCTTGGGCTATTACTCCCTACCCACCTTGCTCAACCGACTAAAACAGAGTGATTTCAGCGTTGAGCAGCAAGCACAGTTCTCTCCCGCGCTACTGGACTATTCCAAACGTGGTTTTTTCACGCCTTATCCAGAAAAAAGCCAGGCTGGATTGATCATTAATGATTGTCACGACGAACCCATCTATCGCAACAGTTTCCAGCAACGGAGTTACTCTGATTTTACCGATATTCCCACCTTGGTAGTACAGGCCTTATTGTTCGTCGAAAATAAAGGCTTACTCAGTAATCAGCACGCTGAAATCAACCCGGCGGTTGACTGGCCACGCTTTATCAAAGCCGCCCTATCTCAGGCCGGCAAAGCGTTAGAGATGCAAGATGATTCAGTCGGCGGCAGCACATTAGCCACTCAGTTAGAAAAATACCGTCACTCGCCGAATGGCCTGACATTGTCTGCCAAAGAAAAATTGCGGCAGATGATTTCTGCTAGTGTCCGCGCTTATCAATACGGCCCGCAAACTCTGACGGCTCGTCAAGACATTGTCCTCACTTATCTAAATTCCGTACCCCTGTCTGGTGCCCCAGGCTACGGCGAAGTAAACGGTATCGGAGAAGGCCTTTGGGTCTGGTACGGAGCCGACTTTAATAACGTTTCCCGCTTACTGACGCAAGATTATGAGCAGGATGAAAACCTTGATGAACAGGGGTTAGCATTACGCCAAGTACTATCGTTAATGATTGCCCAGCGCCGGCCGTCCTACTATCTCACCCGCGGCCGGATGCAGTTGTCTACCCTCACCGACAGCTATCTGCGTCTACTCGCTCAAGATGGGCTGATTAACTCGCAGCTAAGAGACGCAGCACTAACACAACAGCTAATCTTCCGGGATTTCCAAGAAGATTCAGCGGTAATCATGGTCGATAACAACAAGGGCTCACAAGTCGCTCGTAATCGGCTAAGTCACCTACTGGGTTATTCCATGTATGATCTCGACCGCCTCGATTTATCGGTTTCAACCACGCTTCAATATGAGCTGCAACAGCAAGTTACGCAATATCTTTATCGGCTGGCCGAGCCAGACTTTGCAAAAGACATCGGTCTGCTCGGCGAGCGCTTGTTAACACCGGAAAAAACGCAGAATGTGAATTATAGCTTTACCCTGTTTGAACGAGGCCAGCACCATGCCAAGGTCAGGGTGCAGACAGACAACACCGGCCAACCTTTCGATATCAATGAGGGCAGCAAGCTGGAGCTGGGATCGACCGCCAAGCTCCGGGTACTTGCTACCTATCTAGAAATCATCGCCGAGCTATATCATCGCTATGTCAACCATAGCAATGAAGAACTACGTCAACTCGATTTTGATCGGAGAGATCTACTAAGTCTTTGGGCCGTTGATTATCTTCTACGTTCTCCGGATCGCAACCTAACCCTCATGCTGCAATCGGCTCTCGAAAGACGCTACTCCGCTAACACCAATGAACGCTTTTTTACTGGTGGTGGTATGCATACCTTCCAAAATTTTCGTAAAGAAGACAATAATCGTAATCCAACCCTGATTGAAGCGTTGCGAGAATCCATTAACCTGCCTTTTGTTCGCTTGATGCGGGACATAGTTCGTTATAGCACCTACTTGAATAAAAATCGCACCCAGCTTTTAAGAAACGATCAAGATCCCCGTCGACAAGAATATCTGAGTCGTTTTGCCGACCGGGAAGGTCAAGTGTTTTTACGACGCTTCTGGCGAAAATACCAAGATAAAGATGAGCAAACACGTCTTGAAATCTTCATTGATGGCCTACGCGCCACTTCGGTCAGGCTGGCAAGTGTACACCGCTATCTGATGCCCGATGCGGGCATAGATACCTTTGCTACCTTTCTACGTCAAAATAGGCCGCAAGAACGCCTCTCTGACAAATACGTTGCTGAGCTTTACGATCGCTATAGACCGGGCGCATACAATCTAACTGATCAAGGTTATATTGCTCGCGTGCATCCGTTGGAGCTGTGGCTACTCGGCCATTTGCAAAAGCATCCAAAAGCAACTTTCAACGAGGTCGCCTTAGCCAGTAAAGACCAACGCCAGGAAGTTTATGGCTGGCTGTTCAAAACTCGCCATCGCAGTGCCCGAGATAGTCGAATAAATATTATGTTAGAGGTTGAGGCCTTTCTCGATATTCATCAACGCTGGCAACGAGTGGGTTTTCCCTTCGATCACCTTGTTCCCTCTCTGGCTACTGCACTTGGCAGTTCCGGCGACAAGCCTACGGCTCTGGCTGAACTAATAGGCACCATTCTTAACGACGGTATTCGCCAACCAACCGTACGCATAGATGGCCTGCATTTTGCCAAAGGCACCCCTTATGAAACTAAACTCGTTAAAGATCCGACGTATGGTCAGAAAGTAATGTATTCAGAGGTAGCAACCAGCCTGCGCAACGTACTATCTCAAGTAGTAGAAAGCGGTACCGCCCGACGCCTACTGGGCAGTTTTGAACAGGAAGAAGGCACACCACTGGCTCTGGGTGGAAAAACCGGAACCGGCGATAACCGTTTTGAAACAACCAGTCGCTCTGGACATGTAACTTCTTCCCAGGCTCGTAGTCGCACCGCCACCTTCGTATTTTTCTTGGGTGAGAACCACTTTGGCACCTTGACCGCCTATGTACAGGGTAGCAAATCAGACTCCTTTCGTTTTACCTCTGCCTTACCTGTACAGGTACTTAAAGGAATGGAGCCTATCCTGCGTCCTTATTTGACCTTAGGTCAGAACAATGGCTGCAAACCAACACCCACCGAAACCCAAGACATTAAGCAAGCAGACAGGAAAGCAAAACGAGAGGGACAAAATGAGGGCTAACCTGAACATTGCACCAGTACGTTAAGTTTCAGCTTGTAACTCCTTATGGTTATTAATCTTTGGGGAGTTGAGTAAATATACAGTTTGTGCCTAAGACCTCACTTGCTGGTTTTAATTGACCAATACAGTTTACGCAACCATGCACCATGACATCCATCACAAACACTCAATGATTGCTGCAAAACATTTACCTATTGTCACTAAACGATTAGTTGTATCGACACAATCTGCCACATCGTTTTCCTTGGTCAAGAACAGCGCTCTCGAACAACCTGATCGACAGAATAAATGATTAATGCCATTGATACCGCACCTGGATCAGGTGTTCCTATACTTTTTTCTGCATGAGGGCGGGCGCGGCCAATATTTGGAACCAAGTTTTGTGTAGCCTGAGCCGCTTCGTTGGCAATTTTTGTGGCGGCTGTCCAGGCGTCAGGAATTGAGAGGCATCGGGAAACACCGTTAGCCAGCGCTTCCGAGAAGGGATGCAAAACGTCAACTAAGGTCTTGTCACCCAGTTGTGCCTTGCCGAGATGCTGAACTTCACGCACAGCAGTAGCAACACCGGCAACAACGGTTGCGGCATTAGGTCGCATTTCATCACCGAACGCTTGACCAAGACTACGAAGAATGACGCCCCACAAGACACCCGAGGCACCTCCCGCTTGATCCGACCAGGCATCACCAGCGCTTGTTAGCAAGGTTCCAACGCCGGCATTAGCGGCAAGCACTTCCTTTGCAGCCGCCACTGCGGCGGTCAATCCACGATACATACCAATGCCATGGTCGCCATCTCCAGCAACGGCATCCAGGCGACCTAATTCATCTTTCTGGGCATCAATCTCATCCAGCGCCGCTTCAAGTGCTGCGAGAACCACGGCTGCAGCGGATTGTGAATCAACGGAGCCAATTGTTATTTGGCGTTTTTTTATGGACTGCGTTACACCCATTTGATCTCCATCAGGTTGCGCTACATGACCACGATGAAATCCGGGCGCATCTGCCGCAGCAATCCAGGATTGCTGCAATGTTTCATTCATCCAAAATATTGTGAGCGAAACACCAGCCATATCAAAGCTGGTAATGAATTCACCCACCACCGGTTCGACGATAATTAGCCCACGCTCAGACAACAGATGGCTAACCTTGCGATAGACGACAAATAGTTCTTCTTGCTTTACAGCACCAAGACTGTTCAGAATCACACCGATGCGCGCACCATCAGGACTAGCAATCGTCGAAGGCGTCTCCGACAACAGTCTGCTGACTAGAATTTCGGCTAATTTATCCGCAGTTGGTGTCGCCATTTGCTGCAGGCCGGATTCACCATGTATCCCCATACCGACTTCCATTTTTCCATCTGCGACTTCAAACAATGGCTGATTAGCACCCGGCAACGTGCAACCGGAAAATGCCACGCCTAACGTACGCACTTGTTGATTGGCTTGCTGCGCAATATGAAAAACCTCATCGAGTGTTTTACCCAAATCGGCAGCAACCGCTGCAGCCTTAAAAACAGGCAAGGTACCTGCAATACCACGACGTTTGTGTTGTTCATTGATAGGTGCTGAAGCAATATCATCGGTCACCACGACTGACCGTACTTTGAGTCCCTCGGCACGAAGATGCTCTTGTGCTTGATTAAAATTCAATACATCGCCGGCATAGTTTCCGTAACAAAACAGGACGCCGCCACCCGCTTCTACAGCCCGCGTCACATTACAAATCTGCTGCGCCGATGGTGACGCAAAAACGTTCCCTATTGCCGCACCATGCGCCAATCCCTGGCCAACAAACCCACCAAATGCCGGATAATGCCCAGAACCGCCACCGATAACCAACACGACTTGACCAGGCTTGGCTTTATACCGCCGAATCACACCACCCTCAACCTGCAGTATTTTTTCACGATGCGCCGCAGCGTATCCTTCAACCAATTCTTTGACGAAATTTACCGAATCATTGTATAAATAAGTCATAGCCTAACCCCAAGGTTGCACCTGTACATTAAATTTCGGTCTGTAGCCCATATGTTTATCACCTCATTCCCATGCTCACGCGCGGGAATGCATACGGTAGCGATGAGCAAGTATGATACGGGTTCCCACGGAGACCATGGGAACCAGAAAACCAAAAACCCAAAAAACCCAAAAAACCAAATTCACCCACTTTCTTATAGAAAAACTATAATAGCTCGTATCACTGAAAACAAAATCGGTTAATTTTAAACTGTTTTAACTTATGAAAGATTGTCATGACTAACACCTATCAAGATTATTTTGACGCCCTGGGTTTCAAAGAATCATCCAGCGTTGCAAATGGTGCGCAGAACTATGACATTGAGAATCCGTTT
Organism: Nitrosomonas sp.; assembly: GCA_021774155.1. GTDB lineage: Bacteria > Pseudomonadota > Gammaproteobacteria > Burkholderiales > Nitrosomonadaceae > Nitrosomonas. The sequence continues at coordinate 1,849 of JAJFJH010000052.1, read as the reverse complement.
GGTTTTATCGGCAAGTACCAATTTGGTGAAGCTGCACTTTTTGACCTGGGGTACTATGGCACAGACGACAGTGATAGCAATTTATTTAGAAATGACTGGGGTGGCAACTGGTCGGGCAAGAATGGCATCCATAGCAAACAAGATTACTTCAATAATGGCCCTATTCAAGAAATTATTATTCAGGACTGGCACGATGTTTTGTGGATAAGAATCAAGTTCCTGGAACTTGATAAATATGCAGGACAGATTCTGAATGGCAACCAAATAACAATCTCCGGAATGCTGTCGGCCGCGCATCTTTTAGGCGCAGGCAGCTCATCATCTGACACAGCAGGTTTAAAAGGTTATTTGGCGTCAGGCGCAGTCTTCAGCACAGCGGACGGAAATGGAACCACTGCCAACACCTACATGAATTTCTTTGCAGGCTTCGAAACCCCTTTCATTGCCGACCATAACAAAGCTGAAGTCATTTCAGGCGGGACTGGAAAAGACGTGCTAACCGGGTTCGCCGGTGATGATACTTTAATCGGCAATGAAAATACGGACACCGCAATTTACCGCGGCCAGGCTACAGATTACGCAGTTAATCAAAATGCTAACGACAACTGGACGATTACCCATAAAAACGGCGGATCAGACGGCATAGACACACTCGATGAAATTGAACGCATTCAATACGCAGATATCTCATTAGCCCTTGATCTTAACGGAAACGCTGGCATCACGGCTAAGACACTGGGCGCTGTTTTTGGTCAAGACTCTATAACAGACGAAACACTTGCCGGTATTGGCCTGAGCTTACTTGACGACGGCATAAGTAACGAAGCATTGATGCAACTCGCAATCAATGCAGCACTGGGCGATAACGCAAGCAATCATACCGCTGTTGTTGATTTGTTGTACGAAAACGTGGTTGGCTTTGCACCCGCTACGGCAGATGAAGCGCACTATGTAGGGTTACTGGACTCAGGCGTTCATACCGTTGCATCAATTGGGATCATGGCTGCAGATACTGCACTCAATGAAGAAAACATTGATCTTGTGGGCTTATCCCAAACAGGACTGGAGTATTTGCTTACTACTGTTTAAACAGTCTGAAAAATCTAAAAACACATGACATAACTGAACAGGAAATTTAGTAATGCATCCCAGATTTCGATTTCCGCATAACCTAACTGTACAGGGAGTTAAGTAGCGTGTCCCTAGCCCCAATATTGCACCAGCACATTAAATTCCGGCCTGTAACCCATATGTTTATTGACTTTTAGAAGATTGATTGAAAATACAGTTTGTACCCAATACTTAATTTTCCGGTTTTAAACTTGCCCTGTTCTGAATTGAACGCACGTGCTTGCTACGTCGCAGAATAACTGCGGCTCCGGTCGCGAGCACGTTCAATTCAAAACAGTTCGGCGTTTAAATTCCAGAAACTGGTGCAATGTTGGGGCTAGAATATTAGAATTTGTGAGCTAAATGAATCTAGACATATGAAAAAAGCAATGTACATCTCTGCACATTGCCCAATCAGACAAACTATTTTACTTGCTTACTACAAATTAGAACTCAGGTTGATTTGGTTTTGATTTGCAACTGAATCCAATTCTGACTGCCCAATGGCTAGTTGGTGGTGGTAAGCGGCTTGCGCTGCGTATTCTGCCGCAGCTTTTTCATATTTGCGAATCTTGTTAGCGGCATGCGATTTGTTCCTTCGAGCATTCTTGCCGAAATAGCTGGAACTTGGCTTATGGCTTATTTCTTCAACTTTAGCGTGCATTTCTTTGGCTAAGTTTTCAAATTGATTCGCTAAAGCACCATGTTCTGCAGCGCTAGCTGCAACAGAATTCATTGA
>JAJFJH010000051.1 GCA_021774155.1 Nitrosomonas sp. | reverse complement strand
ACCACCTCTGGCATTGTGCCAGGCATCGTTTGCGCTTTCTCCAGAAATTGATGTCATGTTATCTCTGGTAAAACCTTTTGCATAAACGCGATAAGGTGTACTGTCATTTATTTTGCCGCCGTAGCGTGCACCAAAAAAACCTTGTTCGAAACTACCGCCACCTGCTGTCAGAAACAAACCTTGTGTTTCCGCAGATTTCTTGGTGATGACATTAATGACACCATTGACTGCATTCGCTCCCCACACGGCTGCACTGGGACCGCGTATCACTTCAATACGATCGATATCTTCCATCAGTGTGTCAAGTTGTTCCCACTGCACACCTGCAAAGAGCGGGTTGTAGACGCTACGGCCATCTATCAGCACCTGTAGCTTGTTGGCAAGGCGCCCATTGAAACCACGTATACCAACAGCCCATTTATCGGTGCCTATGCGTGCAACTTGCACGCCGGGTGCCATACGTAAAGCTTCTGGGATGCTGGTTGCACCTGAACGGCGAATATCGTCTTGCGTGATAACAAAAACAGCAGCAGCGACTTCTGATACTTTTTGTGAGCGCCTCGACACTGAGGTCACCTCAATATTCATCAACTCTTCAAGGCTCATATCAATCAGTGAGTTTGTGCTAACTTGCTCAGCATTCCCATAAATATCTACTGCGTTGGTAATATTTGCAATGCACACACCTAGCATTACTATCATTAGTTTAACCAGCAATAATTTGTTTATTAAAGGTATTATCATTGATGTACCTTAGTAGCAAGTTGTAATAATCTTGAGCTAATATCCAGCCCAGCACTACGGGCAGATTTCAGGTTTACTTCAAAACTGATTTTGCTTTGGGTCAGACTCATATTGATGATGACCCCATTAATCGCTGCTTCCGGACTGTCAGCAATCGTCAGGACGGGTTCTCCCTGTATGCTTGCTAGAACATCAGGAAGGTTATCGATTGCTGATTTAGAGATAAAGAGAACGTGACATTCTTTACTCTTCTCAAGACTAGTTAAACGCAATACTTTGATATTATTGTTATCAACCGCTCTCGCTTGTAGCTTATCAATTTCCTGACCGAAATAACCTTCTCCATAAACACAAAGATTTAGTGTCTGATTAATGTCTTCAGGCCATTGAGTAAACGCAATAAAGTTGTAGAGAAAAGCAGCTTTAATCTGATATTCATTAAATTGATCCGCAGCAAGTAGCTGAGCACTAAGAATCAAACCTAGAAACAGGGTAATAAAACGGTGTTTCAGTCTCATTTTTAACCTGGGTTGCTTAGTTATCAGACTCATGATTTTTACATGAACATGTAGGAGATAACATCAGAATGGAATTTTCTACGATCTTGAAAATATAAATTTTGTTCGATATTAATCGTTTCCAGGACATATCTATTTTGCTAAAAATTTTAAAAAAAATTACATATGTACTGATAAGTCGGATTTTTTATTCTAAATGCCGGCCAAAAATATTTTTATTACCGAGGGCTACAGCTAATAATTTTATTCTCAATTGCTAAGCAGATTCTGTCTCTACCTAAATCTTTAGCTGCATAAAGCGCTTTATCAGCGGCATTTATTAAATGATCTGGATCTTTGATGTTTGCTGTCTTTAAAGCAGCGCCAATACTAATCGTTACTTGAATATGCAGCCCATCAATATTGATTTTTTGAGTTTTTATCTGTTGGCGTAATCTTTCTGCAAATAAAGCAGTCGACTTTTTATCTACTGTATTTCCACTTTGACAAATGACTAAAAATTCTTCACCACCCAGACGACAAAACCTATCGCTATTACGAGCAGTAGCTTGAATAGATTTTGCCACTTCCTTAAGCACCACGTCACCAATTGCATGACCGTAGGTATCATTGACTTTCTTAAAGTGATCAATATCAATTAGCAGGATAGCCATTGGATGATTAGACCGCTCAGAAATGCCCCATGTTTCAGCTAACACGCTCATGCCAGCACGTCTATTAGGTAGTTCTGTAAGCATATCTGTTAATGCAATATGCTCTAGCTTACGATTAGTTACGGCTAACTCGGCAGCAAAGTGCTTGAGCTGTTCACGATCACGTTCCCACGATTCTTGTAATGTACGATAGTGCCAGGCAGCACGTAATCTCGCACGAAAGGCGCGAATATTAATTGGTTTCGTCACATAATCATCCACACCTGCATCAAATGCTTCTATGACACCTTCTTCATCTTCAAGGCTGGTAAGCATGATGATATACAAATTCTTCCCCCATTCTGTAGCACGTAAGGACTGTGTCAATTTAAGACCATCCATAACCGGCATGATCCAATCAGTCACTACAATATGCGGTAAGATTTCCATTGATACAGATAAGGCTTGTTTGCCGTCACTCGCTGTATAAACCGTATGACCCATAACATTGGATAGTAAGCCCTCAGCAAGGACAAGACTGGAAGGATCATCTTCTACTAGCAACACACGAAGCGAAGATGCTTCAACTGAATTTTCCAAGCGCGGCGCAGAAACATTCATCATCTTATGAAATGAGGGCAGTTGTGTGGCTGAAATTTTGAGCGACTTTCCCCATGATTGCCATTCCTCTATAACATGGTCAATCAAGATGCCAAAGGATTCGGTATCTAAGCTAATTTTTCCGCCGAGCAGTATGAGTCCGGAAATAAGTTTGTTGCGTTCTGATTCTGAGGCCAAACCAAAATCGGCAATTTGTTTTGCCATGCTAAACAAATGGACTATTTGATAAGGACGAGAACCCTCAAAAAAGGAAGACTCAGCAGGTGTCTCATGATAATAGACAGACTCTACTAGAATATTGGGCACACCGAAGTTGATCAGCATAGCGGCAGTAACTTCATTATGATCTGTTTGCAAAGATTGTTGCTCAAGCTCAATGAGAGACGTATTAGGCGCTTCCTTTTTTATCAACTCAGAGTACTGAGTTGGATAAATTGTGGCCAATGCTAAACAACCTAAACGCGCCATTAAACCACAAGAAAATAAATCATCTGGCGAACAGACTCGGTTCAATTTACCCAGTTCCTGCACGGCAATTGCCATCAGTAACGAATGTGACCAAAATTTCTGGTAATCAAATTCCTTACAAGCACCTCCCTGATGTTGATCTATCAATGAAAATCCCATCGCCAGTCCTTTAACTGCCGTTAAACCCACAAGTGAGATAGCATCAAATACAGATGATATAGCACGTGCCCCCTGACTTGATGCATTGGCTCTCTGAATCAATCGCCCTGAAAGCGCCGGGTCAGTTTGAATAAGCTTAGCAATCTCATTGATAGCAACATCCTCTTGTTGACATGCTTCCAATAAAGCAAGAGCCACGCCTTTGGGGCTAGGTAGTAAAGAGCTATTATTTAGATGATTAATGTCTGCTATTTTCATGTCATTTTTCTATGGGCTCAACTGCTTGGATAGACCACTGCTTTTCACAGAAAGCAAGAATTTCTCTCCCATTTATGGGCTTACTAAAGTAATACCCTTGCAGGGTTTCACAACCTAAAAACTTCAGAGCCTGTGCCTGCTCCAGTGTTTCGATACCTTCTGCAGTTAAGGTGAAACCTAGGTTCTTAGATAAAGAAATAATTGCTCGAACGATAGAAATACTGTCTTTCTGATCAAGCATCGTTCTAATAAAAATTTGATCAACTTTAATAGTATGAATTGGAAGTTGCTTTAAATAGCTCATGGAAGAGTAACCTGTACCAAAATCATCTAATGCGATTCGAATTTTATGGTCACGTAATGTTTTGAGCGTTTCTAAAGTTTCTGCGCTGTATTCCATCAAAGCGCCTTCTGTGATTTCCAATGTAAGTTTGTTCGGTGGCAAATCTGTTTCAGCCAAAATATTTAGTACACTTTCAACTAAAGCCGGGTTCTTAAACTGTATTGGTGAAAGGTTTACGGCCACTCGCAAACATCGCCCACTCCTGTGCCATTGAACGGCTTCGGTACAGGCTGTTCGCAGTACCCATTCCCCTATGGGAATAATTAAACCGTTTTCTTCTGCTAGTGGAATAAATTCGAGTGGTGAGATAAACCCTTGTTTAGGGTGTTGCCAACGTATAAGTGCCTCTACCGACTGAATAGAATTACTTGCTACATCGAACAGTGGCTGATATACAAGCTGAAACTCATTCTGCAGCATTGCATTACGTAGATCATTCTCCAGGGTTAACCTTTTTTCAGCCTGATTAGTTAAAGCTTCGCTGTAGAATTGGCAGTTATCCCGACCTTCATTTTTTGCATGATGCATCGCTGTATCCGCATGTTTTACTAAAGTCTCAACATCTTCACCATCATCAGGATAAAGCGCGATACCAATACTAGCGGTAAGTACAACATCACGGTTCTCGAGCTGAAAAGGAAGCCGCATAGCTTCGCGAATTCGATGCGCTAGAATTAGGGCGTCCTCCACGTAAGGAAGGTTAGGAATGGCCACCGTAAACTCATCACCCCCGAGGCGAGCGAGTTCAATGTCTAGTTCGGTTGCATGACCACGTGACACAGAATCAGAAGCGCGAATGCTGTTTTTTATACGTTCCGCAGCCCATTGCAGTATTACATCACCCGTATTATGGCCCATTGTGTCATTAATACTCTTGAATCCATCCAGGTCCAGAAAAAGTATTGCTAGCTTCGTATTTGTAAATTTAGCGCGTTTAATTTCCCGTTTTAAACGCTCCATAAAAGACTGACGATTGGGTAATCCAGTTAAGTCATCAAAATAAGCAAGGCGGAATATTCTACTCTCCGAATCTTTACGTTCAGTGATGTCACGAACAAGGCAAAGTGCCTCGTGAGAATCAATAACGACAGTCCGACATTCATAGTGTCTGTTTTCTTGTTCATTCAGTTTGAGTTGGTATTCAAAGTGCTCAGTCGTACTATCTGTGCGAGCTTTATTTATAGCGCCTAGATATATTTTGACAATTTCTTCAGGAAGAGATTGATTCAATGCATCTCCCCGTTTGGATTTAAACCAGGAGACATGGTCAGAATGTGCGAATGTGTTGCATGTATCGATGACTTTTCCATCACTATTCAAAATAAAAATCGCATCCGGAATAGCGCTGAAGATCGCTTTATTCCGAGCATTAGCAACTTTAAGCTCGAGTTGGTTCAGATAAGTACGCTTTAAATACAATATTCGATAATGAATTAAACCCCAGTTTATTGGTTTAGCGATGAAAAACGTGGCACCTACATCAAAAGCACGGTCGATTGATTCCGTATCATCCATTCCTGTGACCATGATAATCGGCAATTCATTACCTACTTTTTTTCGTAAGTATGAACACACTTCATAACCATCCTTAAAGGGCATCTCTACATCAAGCATGACCATGTCAGCTGGATTTTCTTCAAATAAGCGAATGGCTTCTTCTCCATCACAAGCAAGCATTGCATTAAAGCCCGCTTTTTCTAATGCGGCTTGCATAAGATATCGAGCTGTCGCATCATCATCAGCCAGTAATACTTTAAATTTGTCCATAGTCTTGACTAGCCTAAATATTGCACTAGTATGTTAAATTTCAGTCTGTAATTCATATGGTTACTGACCTTGGGGAAGTTGAGTAAATGTACAATTTGTACCAAGACTGTACTTGCAGGTTTTAAACTTGCCTTGATTTGAATCGAACGCACATGCTTTCTACACCGTAGAATAACTGCGCTTCCGGTCGCGAGCACACTCGATTCAGATCAGTTCAGCGTTTAAACTCCAGCAACTGGAGCAATGTTCAGGCTAGTTAAGTATTTCTCTAACTTCAGATATAACCTGTTGGTAATGTTGCCGCATGTCTTCATGCAATGCATTGACATGGGTTAGTTCTCCAGCGTGTCCGTACTTCTCTAATTGCTTGAACAATTCCGATAATTTTTCCGCTCCTATATTTGCTGAGCTGGATTTTAATGTATGCGCAAATCGACGTAAGCTTTCAGCATCTTTATTCACAATGGCGTCTTCAATCCCTTGCATATAGCCCTCTGAAGAGTCGAGAAAGGCACGCATAATCTTACGGGTTATTTCATCCCCGCCCGATGGATCAAGGCTACGAATCTGATCAAGTAGAGCCTGATTGAGTACAGAAGAATTGTTTTCTTCGGGTAATAATTCATCCTTTTCGGGCTTTGCAGTAACCATCGAATCACTCTCCTTTTTTGGTAACCAACGAATGATCACTTGTTCCAAGTGCTTAAATGTATACGGTTTAGAAAGGAAATCATCCATTCCGGCTTCCAAGCAAGTTGTTCGGTCATTTTCTGAAGCATTTGCAGTCACTGCAACAATGGGTATCTGAGTATTGTTTTCGATCTGTTTACGAATGAGCATGGTTGCCTCAAAACCATCCATCTCGGGCATTTGGCAATCCATTAAGATGATGTCATAACTATTTCTACTAGCAAGTTCAGCAGCTTCTCTGCCATTATTAGCAATGTCTATTTCCAGGCCGAGCTTTGTCAACATAGCAAACGCTACTTCCTGATTAACTATATTGTCTTCTGCCAACAAAATCCTGCCCTTCAAATCTTGTACTGGTGAAGGGCTCGAATCCTCATTTAGAGTTGCATTGGTATTGGAAAGGTTAAGACTAGACCTTAATACATCGTTAATTAGTTCAAATAGCTCCTGCTGACGAATCGGTTTGTTTACACAACGCATTATGCCGATATCTTGCCGCTCGAGCTGGTTGGCATTACTATAAGTTGAAGTTAGCATCATCATACGAATCTTGGTTAGATTGGGGTTTGTATGAATTTTCTCTGCCAGCTGCAACCCATCCATTTTTGGCATATGCATATCTAAAATGGCCAAGTGAAATGGGTCTTTAACTTCTTCTGCCTGAGCCATATAGTCTAAAGCTTGCTTTGCACTATCGGCACAAACAACATTCATATGCCAGTTTTGTAGCTGTAACATAAGAATTTCCCGGTTAGTTTGGTTGTCGTCTACAACAAGAACTTTAATATCTTGTAGATCGACAGGATTAGATAACACATTGTGTTTTAATTGAGATTTTCTCATTTCCAGATCAGTGCAGAATTTGGACCCATGGCCAGGTATGCTTTCAACATGAATGCTTCCCCCCATTAACTCCATTAAACTTTTACTGATACTAAGGCCAAGCCCAGTGCCTCCATATTGACGAGTTGTGGTACCGTCTGCTTGAGAAAAAAGCTTAAAAATCTTTTCTTGATGTTCTAATGGAACACCAATACCGGTATCTTCTATACACATGCGGATGTTAGCCTGGGTTTTGGTTTCATTAAACATCTTTGTGCGAATAATGACTTCTCCCTGTGAGGTGAATTTAATGGCATTATTCAATAAATTTGCGATCACTTGACGTAATCGAAAAGGGTCGCCCTTCACTAAGAATGGTTTGTTAGGTGGAATAAACTGTGCGGCCAGCTCCAATCCTTTTTTATCAGCAGATTGAGCAAACATAATGAGCGTATCTTCAACTAATTTAACTAAATCAAAATCAATTGTTTCTAACTCTAGATGACCAGACTCAATTTTTGAAAAATCAAGAATGTCATTGATGATACCTAAGAGATGCTGACCAGATTGCTGTACTGTTTTTGCAAAACGATGTTGATCCGTATTTAATGGACTACTAAGCAGCAATTCTGTCATGCCTAGAATCCCGTTCATTGGTGTACGGATTTCGTGACTCATGGTAGCCATAAATTCACTTTTCGCCTTACTGGAAGATTCTGCCGTTTCTTTAGCAAATACAAGCTCTTCAGTTCGGGATGCGACCTCATCTTCAAGATGGTCTAGATGATCAGCAAGCTTTGTATCGCGTTCCTCAATCATTTCCAGCATATTATTAAATCCTTTAGCCAATGTATCCAATTCAATAATATCGCTTGGTGCTGTACGTACTTTGTAATCAACTTGGGTTGAAACATGCTCTATTACGCCGGATAGATGATTAAGAGGATCAAGTACTGACTTATTAAGCCGTTTGAGCAAAAGATGTGCGACCATTAAGGCAAAAATAGCAGCAGCAATTGTGATCATGATATGCCAAAGTATCTGCCAATAAAGTGGAGACAAGCTTATTTCTAGATAGAGGCCGCCTTGAAGCTGCTCATTGAAGTAAATAGGCTGGATAATGGTAATAAAATGGATATTCGTATAAAAATTATCAGCTAAGGAAATTATAGTTTCTGGGAGCGGGTGATTATCTACAGAATATTTTGCAAATTGCATTTTGTCATCGTTATAAATGACAGCCGCTTGAATTTCCTTTGTATTACCAAGCGATTGCAATAATGTCTGGGCTGTATTTGAGTCATTAAACATTAATGCTGCGACCGCATTTTCAGCTAATAATTTTGCTGTAGACTGGCTTGACTCTAGTAACGAAAAGAAACTTATGAAGAAACTGCTTATGATAACGAGCAATGCAACCAATAGCATTGCCGTGCCTTGTGTAATTAAACTGATTTGTTGCAGCTTTACACTTAATGTCTTCATAGCAGCTAATGGATTGTTCATTGTTGAATTGTTTCTTATGCTCAAGGGTCATCTTCCCCACGTGAAATTTTCTAACAAAAATAGCTTAGAAAACGCAAATTTACCCAAATTACTATATCTGAATACTATTCCCGAAACGGTCACTTGAGCCCGGCATTGCTGCCGGGCACTTCTAATACAAAGTAGTCGGGGTACTAGTTGCCGATCTTTACAAAACTACCATTTTGATTTGTCCATGCTTCTCCAGTAAAAGCATCACTAATAGTCGCGGCATCAGTTGCAAAGCAATCAGCTACAATCTCGCTCGCATACGTTCCTGTAAAGAAATAATTCACCGGTGGTGTCACTACGATTCCTTCTAAAGTAAAATCCGCTAGCAGTGCGGAAAGGGGTGAAGTAATGTCAAAGCAAAGATCGGCGTTAACAACTGAGCTGGCCGCTTCGGTCGGTGCATTAATCGTACAGTGCTTAATATTAGCTGTTGAATCTACAATAGCTTGAAATGGATTAGGTAGCCCTGGAACGCTGGTTGTCAGACCTTCCATTCTCGATGAAGTAACAGTATTACTACTGAGCAAGGAAATGCCACTCGCGGTTGTTTGTTGTGGTATTTGGCAAATATTAGTGTTAGTAAGGTCAGGTAGGAGTACGCATTCGCCATTTGAAGTGGCTGATATGACATTACCACTCTGGCTATAAGTAATTCCAGCAGGAACATTAGTGATATCACAGGCAGCGATATTTCCGTTACCGCCCGAATTTGCAATTTGGCCTATCAAATTAGAAAGGCTATCAATCAGTGTCGGATTACCCCCCCAAATGCCCCCAAGCACATAAACACCATTATCATTTTGGTTTACACCTGCATGAATATCAGATTCTGGATAATACCGGAACAACCATGGCTCGATGTTTTGCGTGGCCTGATGACTTGGAAAAAGTTCAGGGTAAGTTTGCTCAGCCCAATTGAGCAAAGTTTCGGTATCATCAGTAGTACTACTAATAGCTAAATGAGTGTTGAAGAGCAAAACTAGTGCGCAAGTAGTCAAAATTAGCTGTTTATTCTGTTTCATATTAATGTCCTCGAGTTGTTTTTGGGTTTTTCTTTCGCCAAGGTGAATGACGACATAAAGCATCCACTCCTTGAGCGTACTAGCTTTCTCCTTTTGGGGCTCTGAAACGCCAAGCTCTAGTATTCAGCATTAATTCGCATAAATTGAAGCTACATATTCGCATTTTTTCTATAGGGACTAATGCTAGATTAAGCCGACAACAAACGTGTATTTAAAAACTATTGAAACCCAGATCAAGCAACCTACGCCACTTCCCGAAACATCCTGGCTACGTGATTTTTATCACACCCTCATTCTAAATCTTCATATAGACTGTTCGGTTATATTGCGCATTCATACGAGAGCAGGCTGCTTAAATCCTTTCTTCAAATCATTGGGGTACTAAAATGTCGAACAATATCTTGTGCGGACCCATTCTGCGTAGCACAACAACAAAAAGTATTTGTGTATGGATTGCTTTAGACTCCTCAAAGAAATTGACACTTCAAATTCTCGATTTAGATAAGAACGTTGTAGGCCGCAGCGATCCTGCAGAACTGGAATCTTCCTTCTTTCAACTCGGCACTGGTTTATACGTATATTTGTTACAAGCCCGTCCCACAAATACCCAGGGCGAATTCGACAAGAATAGCCGCTATCGGACGCACAAGCTTTATCACTATCAATTGACAAATGAAACATCCACAATAGACTTAGAAAAAGCTGGGCTGACTTATGGAGGGCACAAGCACCCAATTTTCCATATTCCAGAAAAACTTACTTCGGTGCTGCATGGTAGTTGCCGTAAACCCCATGGAGACACAAGTGATGATTGCTTGACGGTCGGTGATGACCTGTTAAGCAACCACCATAGTGACATCGAAAATCGCCCGGATTTATTGTTAATGACCGGCGATCAAATATATGCCGACGATGTAGAGCCGTCATTACTTTATGTGTTACGTGAACAGGCCGAAACATTAATGGGCCGCGCTGAAACGTTACCAGCCACAAATGACAAAGACCCCAAACAAAACGCCATAACCCCAAAAACAATACCACTAGGCGGACGTACAGCCGAATTAAAAAAACATCACTCTGGGTTGAGTTCCAGTGAGAAAGGCAACCATTTAATGAGCTTCGGTGAGTATGCAGCCATGTATATTTACGTGTTCGGCAATGCCATGCAATGGGAAAAGCCTGAAAAATGTAAAGAAATTAAAGCCAAACATATTCCTTTATCAGAAACCATAAAATGGCTGGATTATCTGCCATCCAGAAATAGCAAGAAATGGAAAGATTATTTGACCAATTGGCGTATAAAATCACGTGACGAAATCGTTGCGGAAAAAAAATTAGCGATTGAAGCCAACATTGATACGGTTAATGCTTTTAGCAGCCCTGTATCCATGCTTAAAGTTCGACGCCTATTAGCTAATATACCCACCTATATGATTTTCGATGACCATGATGTCACTGATGACTGGAATATCACCGGTCATTGGCACGACAAAGTTCGCTCATCACCCATTGGTAGGCGCATCGTATCTAATTCATTGGCTGCTTATTGGGCCTTCCAAGGGTGGGGCAATAATCCTGACAACTTTGATGCCGATATGACCGCCTCAATTATCCAGCATTTAAATCATTCCGCCCATGACTCATCTTGCGACGATCATTTTGACCTAATGACTTGGAAACATAGGGGCTGGGGATTTTCTATCGCGACTAACCCACCAATTATTGCAATAGATTCCAGAACACAAAGACAACCGGATAACGCCTACTACCCACCGCAACTAATGGATCAATACGCGCTAGATTGGTTGCGTGCCGAATGGATTAAACTGAAAACCGATGGGAAAATAAGTCACGATAATATTAGCAATATCAACAAAGATACCTGCCCAATATTAATTGCAACCACCCCAGTATTTGGATTCTCCCCTGTGGAACATTTTGTACGCCTAGCATTATGGCTAGTCGGCCATCTAGAATCCTGGTACTTTGTAAGAAGCGTGGAAAAATCTTTAAGGCTAGAAGGCTTCTTGACATCAAATCTCATCAATATCCTAGACGCTGAAGCATGGTCAACCAACCAAGAGGGTTTTACCGCATTCTTAAATACTGTCTCACATGAAATGGATATTGAAAAATGTGTATTTTTATCGGGCGACGTACATTACTCATTCTCCATCAAAGGCTTTTACAAAAGCGGCAAGAGTCTTTTCGGCGTAAAGAAAACCTTAGATTGTTACCAATTAACCAGTTCCTCCTTGCGCAACAAGCCTAACAAAAAACAACAAAACGCACTTAATGATCTAGAAAGATTCGCGGAAGGAAAAACATTGTGGCAGCGCTTTAAACGTCAATTTAGACGCCTACAAGCGATTAGAGGCTGGCGCATCGATCATGAATTACTTCAACACGAACCGACTGATACTGATACTCAAAACAAACGGATAATCGTAAGGTGCAATCTTGGGCAAGTATTATTCGATGACAAGGGACAGCCTATAAAACACACTTTGTGGTTTTCACCTTATAACGCAACTAATGCGGTTGAGTATGACTTAAAGAAAGGCCGAGAGATGGAATAAATTTGCTCCGCGTGCCCTGCGCCCATCCCCGCGGCAAGACCGTGGGGAATCGCAAGTTGAATTCTTCAAACTGAAAATTCTGGCGCTGCATGAAACCGATTATGTTCTGGTCGACTGAACCCATATGGATACGTTTTTCGGATGAACCAAAATTTCTTGATGCACCCTCACTTTAAGTTTGAACCATAACTATACTGAAAATAGTTTGGCAGTTTAAGATTGCTCCTACGTGTTAGCACTTATTTTTTTATATCACATTTTTTGATAGCCTATTAACTTCAAACTTCACTAATCTTACCGAAAACTATACGGGGGTATGTTTTTTTACAGAAAGAGAAATAACACCTCTTTCTCAAAGATCAACAGAGTATAAGGTTCTAAGAATTAGTAAGCTATTATTGCAAATCGATACCAACGAAAATGAGGAATAGAATTATGCGAAAATTGAATTTTATTATGGCTATTGTTTTATTTGCTTCCTTTATCTTTTCTGCTCAAGCGCAAGAGTACAGCCAAGTAGGGAAGCTAGATAAGAAAATGCAGAATGCTTTAAATGAGCAGGTTAATGCAGAACTGTATGCTGCATACTTATATCTTTCAATGGCGGCTTATTTTGAATCAAAAAGCTTGGTCGGGGCCGCCCATTGGATGCGCTTACAAGCAAAGGAAGAAACTGAGCACGCTATGAAATTCTTTGACTATGTTCATAATCGCGGTGATCGCGTTATCCTTACAAGTATCAAGGCGCCCCCTAGTAATTGGGAGTCACCTTTGGCTGTATTTCAAGATGCTTACCTACACGAGCAGAAAGTTACGAGCATGATTAATCGTTTGGCAAAATTGGCAAGCCAGGAGGAAGATGCTGCGACACATAATTTTCTGCAATTTTTTATAGAGGAGCAAGTCGAGGAACTGGCGTCGGCCAAATTGGTTGTAGATCGACTGACCATGATAGGAGGTTCTGCTCCTGGGTTGCTGATGATCGATAGACAACTGGGTGAACGAGAAGAAGAGTAGTGTAAACCTCAAGTTTATATTGTCAGACTGCGTACAATATTTCCTACTAATCAGGCGCCCGTCAACTTCCACTTTATTGCTTATCTGAGTGTGAATTCTGGTGACACGTAGCTTAATTACCAAACATTCAAGCTACGTACGAACAATAAAGCACAGAAGGAATCAGATCCATTTTGTGCCGTTCCCACAGTTAGCTTTGACAGCCTGAAAGGCATCTAATGGTTTCCCTTAGTAAGGAATAATAGTTACCCCAATATACTTAGTGCATTGACATATCTAAAATAGTTACCAGTCGAATTACTAGGAGTAAATCATCATGAAAACAGCAACCCAAAAAAGCTTTGTAATTTATTCATTACTTGCACTTTTAATTTTCGGTGTGTCAATGAATTCTGTTGCAGCTAGCGCTGCAGAACATGGTGCTTTAGCGAATCAATTTGAAAACTTAGCCAAAGAAATGCACGCTAAAGTTGAAGAAATAAGCCATAAGCCAAGTTCCAGCTATTTCGGCAAGAATGCTCGA
>JAJFJH010000006.1 GCA_021774155.1 Nitrosomonas sp. | reverse complement strand
TGATTTCTGAAGCGGTTGTGGCCATGGCATTTTCAGCAAGCAGCGAAGACTTGGCTAGAATTATTCATGCACATCCATCATTATCGGAAACGCTACATGAGGCAGCTTTGGCTGTGGATAAACGGGCGCTACATATTTAGTTGTTAACGGGTGGGTGTTGTTCTAACCCCTAATCGTTCAAACGGACGATTGGGGGTAAATTACTTGCTGGTTAGTGAGCTATACAGCTATCGCTAGTTGGATCAACTGAGCAAGCATATTCTATTTGATGGATACCGGCTTCACGGTTAAACAGGTGGTCAGCGAGTAAATGCTGATACTGTACTGTGGTCATGGAAGCTTTTTCAGGAATGAATCGTTCTTGCATCCAGAATCTGACTCGACAAAATTCTTTTTCATCACGGCACAGTCGGTTAAGAGCTGAACTATAGATAGTTTTATCTGCCTGTCGGCCCTGTTCAATAAGAACCATATTGACAAACTTACCCGAGCTACCTAGCTCTACGGAGCGAATAAGCTGCCAACCAATGCCTGAAACCAACGGTTCAGATGATTCTTCCGCAACCTCTTCAGCAACAACTTCTTCCGCCTCATTTTCTGTAGCCTCATCAGATGCTGAGGCTACAGCGGACCATGACATTACTAACGCTAATAATAAAAAAGCAACTAACTTTATATTCATTTATTTTTATCTCCCTTTCCGTTCCCTGACGAAAACTAAAATTAATTCTAAAACGTATATTCTCTCTATTTAAGCATCTGAGCCGACTCATTATACCTGAAAATCATAAAATACTATTTTCACCTATGATCGAATTCCCTTTTTAGATTGGCAGGGTAATTTTTTTGAAAAATGTGAGGGGTTATAAAAATAAATTAGTGGTTATCTTTATGAAAAAAAATAACGTCTTTATCAATAACTTCAAGCCGCCATCCTAGTTTTAGCGCTATCCATTCAAAAGTCTCGAGCGAATAAAAACAAATATGAGTCGGGTCATTCTTGTAGTGCCAGCTGCTAAAGGCCTGAATATTCATTACACGTTTAGTCATAATTGCAAGGAGCCCCCCTTGTTTAAGTAGGTTGTCGAGCTTGGTGAACAGTAATCTGGGGTTTGCAATATGTTCTATGACTTCAGTCATCGTTATAAAATCATATTGTCTTTCCAGTAATTCTGGTTGATTAAAATAATATAAGTCATAATTGTATACCTTAATGCCATGCTCATTAGCCATATGACTAATCGTAGGACCCGATCCGCAGCCAAAATCAAGCCCAAGCGAGTTTTGTGAGATTTGCTTAAGGAGTGGGTCAAAAACACGCGATAAAAATTTCCTATAATCTAGATCTTCAGGGTTATTTTGATGTTTATCGTATTGTACTTTTTCATCTACAGAAGATAGATGATTCTCGGTAGGGACGCTGATTAATTTACAGGTGCTGCATTGTAAAAAAATTCTTTGTTTATTCTGATAAAATTTTTGTAAGGAAATTTGTGTGCATACCGGGCATTTGTTCAAATTTATTCCATATTTAAGGTGCGAGTTTTTTAAAAAGCAGGCTTATGTTAAGTCAATTAGCCAAAAGGTTTGCTTGTGTTTGGATTTATAGTTAAGGGAATATCAATTAAATCTGGATTTAATAAGTAATGGGGTATTATTCCACATCTTTCATTGGACAAAAAATAGAAATTTCTTGATGCTTTTTAGGGTGTCAGAATATGAGCAGGGGACAGATGACGAATTCATTTGAAAGAGCATGGCGAAAAAGATTTGAGGGATTTGCAACCTATTCTGAAGACGATGCAGGCATTGCCGGCTGGTCTCCAACAGGACTTGCAACGCGTCTACGTCAATTTACTTCCCGGTGGGAAAGTGCGTCTTCTAAGGGTGGATTGTGGTTGGACGCAGGTTGCGGCGCAGGCACTTATTCAAGATTTATGGCGGGCCAAGGAGCAAAAGTGATAGGCGCTGATTATTCATTGCTTTCTTTACAAAAAGCGAAGGCGAGAGGAGATGATGCCGTATCTTGGTGTAAGGCGGATGTTAATCATCTTCCCATAAAAGCAGGCTGTTGTGATGGCGTTATATGCTTTGGTGTTACGCAGGCACTCGAAGATTCAGTGGCTGTGACACAGGAACTGTCAACTGTTGTAAGACCCGGTGGGCAGGTTTGGGTGGATGCGTTAAATGGTTGGTGTTTGCCACATATCTTGGAGCGATTTTTGCGCTGGGTTCGTGGACGTCCTATGCATTTACGGTATGAATCTCATCGTAATATGAAAGCGTTAATGAGAAACGCAAAATTAATTAACATTAAACTCCATTGGCTACCAATACTTCCTTCACGATGGAGTCAATATCAATGGTTGGTAGAAAATCGTTTGGCTGAGTGGGTTTTTAATTATGTTCCATTTGCCGGCCCACTGTTTTGCCATGCCTTTATATTGCATGGAGAGCGCTCTTCCAATGACTGAGTTTATAAATCGTAATTTATTGTCGTTTCCCCTAAAAACGATTACTTCAAGCCTTTCTCCTGCAGGAAAAAATGCGCGATTATCAATTTCTATTTATCACCGGGTTCAGGAAGAGGACGATGAGTTACTTGGAATCAGTGCGAATGCGACCAGCTTTGACTTGCATATAAAGTATCTGGCTGAATATTTTAATGTTCTACCATTGCATGAAGCGGTGCAAAGGCTACAAAATGGAACGCTGCCGAGCCGGGCGGCATGTATTACGTTTGATGATGGCTATGCTGATAATGCGGAAATAGCGCTTCCTATACTTCAAAAGTATGGTGTATCTGCAACATTTTTTGTGGCGACGGGATTCATTAATGGTGGCATTATGTGGAATGATGTTGTTATTGAATGGATGCGACGAGTGCCTGTTGATTCACTGGATTTAATCGAGATGGATCTGGGCAAATATGAGACGAATACGTTGTCACAACGTCGAGAGGCACTGTGTTCATTAATAAACACCCTTAAATATTTGCCATTTGAAATAAGAAAGCAGAAGATAGATCAGCTATGTTCTCTCATTCCAGTTTCCTTGCCGGATAATCTGATGATGACATCTGAACAAATTATGAAATTACATCGTGCCGGCATGGGTATTGGGGGGCATACGACGAATCACCCCATTTTAGCGCGATTGACTAATGAGGCTGTGTATTCTGAAATTGCAGAGAATAAAGAAACACTCGAACATATTATTAATTCACCCGTGCGCCTTTTTGCATACCCTAATGGTAAGCCGAATCAAGATTATCTACCAGATCACCTTGAGATCATTAAAAGCCTAGGATTTGATGCAGCATGCACTACGGCGAAGGGAGCTGCTAAGAAAGGTTGTGACGTATACCAATTACCTCGTTTTACGCCTTGGGCCAATGATTATTTAAAATTCATGCTGCACATGTCTCGTAACATGATCAGAAATGTCGATGTTGTTTGATGTGCCACTTGATTTTTTCGGCAAAAAATCGAAGATCGGCATTTGACAAAGCGGCAGACGAGGAGCTTCGAAATATTTGTTTGGAGTTGGAACTGTATCCTAAAATTTCAAATTGAAAGATCACTAATACACATCAGTCACATAAGATGCAATAGTCTCTAGCAGATCATTTGCTATAAGTCCGTGCTACAAGCCCGGACAGTTTATTTGTTTCTTATGTTTTCGCCATTTAGTTTGACAGTACATCAAACATCCAGTAGATTTATATTTTTTGGAAATGACATTCAAGTTTCCCCATACGCTTACCGTATATTCTTATCGTAGATCTATTTTATCCATAATAAAGAACAACTGAAAATTGATGGTAAGTGCCCTATTTGGCTCGAACTGGGAGGACTAATAGTGCAACCCAATGCTATTTAATTCCTACGAGTTCATTTTCGTCTTTCTGCCCACCGCATATATACTGTACTTTGTGCTAGCGCGACTAGGGCAAGAAGTTGCACTCAGTTGGTTGGTTATAGCATCTTTGTTTTTCTACGGTTGGTGGAACCCATACTATCTCCCATTAATCCTCGTCTCAATGGCGGCGAACTTCATTTTTGGCCGCATCATCAGTAAAAACCGTTCTACTGCGTATGGCTCATACTATTTGATTACGGGGATCACGCTTAATCTTGCTACTCTTGGCTATTTTAAATATGCAGGATTTTTGGTTGCGAATGTCAATGCAATTAGCGATACGGGATTTAGATTGGATGATATTGTTTTGCCACTCGCAATCTCATTCTTCACTTTTCAGCAGATTGCCTATCTCATTGATTCGCACAGAGCGATCACAGATGAATACCGTTTCTTGCATTATGCTCTTTTTGTCACGTTCTTTCCTCAATTAATAGCAGGACCTATTGTCCATCACCGCGAAATGATGCCGCAGTTTATGCAACGTTTTTCTTCGCGAAAGCAATTGATGAATATAGCAATCGGCCTTACGATCTTTGGTCTCGGTTTGTTTAAGAAAACTGTGTTGGCGGATGGGGCTGCGCTACACGCATCGCCGATATTTGAAGCGGCCGAAAATGGGGATACACTTACTTTCTTTGAAGCTTGGGGCGGTGCTCTTGCGTATACATTCCAACTCTATTTCGATTTTTCTGGATATTCAGATATGGCCATCGGTGCGGCCCGTCTTTTCGGTGTTCGATTGCCATTGAATTTTCACTCACCTTACAAATCAACGAGTATTGTGGAATTCTGGCGACGCTGGCATATGAGTCTATCCAGATTTCTGCGTGATTACCTTTACATTCCGTTGGGGGGAAGTCGAAACGGAAATATTCGCAGGTACAGTAACCTAATGACGACGATGCTGTTGGGTGGATTATGGCATGGTGCTGGTTGGACGTTCGTAATATGGGGGGGATTGCATGGCTGCTATCTCATAATAAATCATGCCTGGGGGAAATTTTGTTGCGTGTTTATCCCCATATCTACTCGGAGGGAATCGTATTGGCGTGCACTAGCTTGGTTAATTACATTTATTGCGGTTGTAGTAGGGTGGGTATTTTTTCGTGCCACAAGCTTTTCGAGTGCGATTGCTATATTGGAAGGTATGTTGGGTATGAATGGCGTTGCATTACCCAATAATCTTGTCGCGAGACTCGGTGCATTTGGAGAATTCTTAGGCGCAATCGGCATCACAACGTACCTGGGAGGTGGTAGCAAATTTGTTAGCACTTATCTCTGGATACTCGCATTGTTTCCTATCGTGTTAGTCATGCCAAACACACAAGAATTTATGCGAAAATTCGAACCTGCCTTAAAGGTTTATGAGTCCGATGATGCGCACAGTATTCAGCCGTTTTCTCGGTGGACAAAACGTATTAGCTGGCAACCAAGTGTTTTTTTTGCTGGTGTTGTATCGATTGTTTGCGCGCTTGGTATATTGGCATTGACCAATATTTCTGAGTTTTTATATTTTCAATTTTGATCGCAATGCCTAAAAATCCTCAGCGCTCTTACATACGATGGTTAATCGGCTTTACGTTTTTGATATTGGGTGTTTGTGCAAGTTGGAACTGGTTTGTGGATCCGTACGACATGTTCGGGAACACACGAATAAAAGGTATCAATCAAGCTAAGCCAGCTGCCGAATCCCGAGAGCGCATTAGCAAGCCATACCGCATACTTGATGTTCAACCTAGGACGCTGATACTCGGGAATTCACGACCTGAGTTAGGATTAGATCCGAGCTACCAGTGTTGGCCCGAAGCAATGAAGCCTGTATACAACATGGCCATGCTTGGTACGGGTCTGTATGAGAATTACCGGAATCTACAACATGCCGCGCATCAAGGGCAAATCAAGCATCTATTTTTGGGTCTGGATTTCTTGTTCTTTGTTCAACAAAATGAATCCATTGATCTCATTCAATGGAATCCACCAAAGCGTGATCTTGAACATCTGCAAATTTTTGCCCATGGAAATATTAATCAACATTTTGAGTGGCATCGCCTATCAAATGGTCTTAAAACATTATTTTCGTTGCAAGCAACGATTGATTCTATCAGCACTGTGTTAGCTCAAGGCGACCCAAATGCCCCGACAATTAATCCAGATGGCCATAATCCGGGTCGTCAGTTTTTAAGCGGGATTGCAACCGAAGGTCAACAAGTCTTCTTTACTCAGAAGAATCGTGAAGTTGCTGAGCTTCTGGCTCAACAGAGGGTGCTTTTTCAAGATGGGCAGCGCTGGTCGAAACCACTTGAGACCCTGCGAAGAATTTTAGTGCTTGCGACCTCCCATAACATCCAGGTAACTTTGTTCATTAATCCACGTCATGCCGATTTCCTCAATTTAATTGCGCTTTCTGGAAAATGGAATATGAAGGAGGAATGGAAGCGCGTGTTAACAGAGCTAGCTGCGGAACATCAAGCAGAAATATGGGATTTTCATGATTTCGACGAGTTCTCTGTGCCATCTGCGCCGTCAGAAGTCGGAAAAGTCTTGGTGGGATTTTGGGAGCCAGGGCATTATCGTAGCGAACTTGGGAACGCAATGATCAATAGAATGGTCGGCGGCGAGGACTGTGAAATATTGAAAGTCGGCACACGCTTGCAATCTGCTGGGATTGAAGCTCACCTTGAGAAGTTACAGCAACGCCAGTACAAATATGTCAGGATGCACAATGCAGAGTTTACCAGTTTAAAAAGTCTCTATGCGAGATTCGCGCAGTAACATTGATGCAATGGAGTTTTAAACTTGTCAAAGCTTAAACCACTTGATTTGTTCAGCAGAATAGTGGGGCGCCAACCGTTTTTTTGCAATGTGTTGCGAGAACTTCTTCAAAAATTAGTTTGATGGGAGGAGCTACTTGGTGCGAGCATTATTTTGCCATTTATGGTCGAAATAATCACAAAAAATTTTAATATTATTTAATATTATCAGTGTGTTGTGCGGTTATTTAGAGCTTACTCAGAAAGTAGCATTGCATATATCTCGTAAAAAAATAAATCATTAACTGATTGATTTATTATATCTTTATTAATCTAGATTAGAGGGTTACTAAAAATTAGTTCATATTTAGATAATTTTGTTTGAGGCAGATGCAAGGTTTTTGCATACATTCCTGTAAAAACCTTGCATAAAAACAATTAAATAATTATTTATCACATTATGAAACAATAAGTTATAGTTTATGAGTAAGCTCTATTTAGGGATGGTTGAATAGAAATGTTCGGCTTTATAAGAAAGAGCGGGAAATTCCTCGTCCTTTTTTATTATTCATTTAGACTAATTGTCTAGTTTGCAACAACTTGTATGCTAGGTTCTATTGACTTTAACATTTGCTCAATACCTCTGAGTGTGCCTGTTATAGAGCTTGGACAAGTGCCACATGCCCCTTGGTAATGAATGCGGAGAATGTCTCCTTCTAAGCTCAGTACATGGAGGTCGCCGCCATCACTTTGTAGGAATGGACGAACTTCCTCATCCAGCATGATGTTTATTCGTTCAAGACGTAATTTGTCCTCAGGACTTAAGTTATCTAAAGCCTCATTTGCTTGGGTGACGGTTTTGTTAGATTCAGCTGTGGCACCGGGTGCCGCACGAATAGGGTCAGCGACTTCTCGGGCTAAATCTTGCCAGTTTGCTTCACCATCTTGTGTGACAGTTATCCAGCTATCAATATAAAGCACATTGGTCACATGGTCGATATCAAAAAGCGCTGATGCGAGTGGGTCATCCTTTGCTTCATCGGCATTATCATATGAATGAGTGATGCCCCAGGTCAGTGGTTCCTTGAGTATGAACTTCAATGCGTTTTTGTTGGGTGTTCCTTCTATGTCAGCTATTTTAGGCATTTAATATCCAGTTAACTTGATCGCTCAATTATTATTATGTAGTTGTGAAACGAGTAAGAAATTGTTGTCTATTTTTTAGCTAGGTCTATGAAGTTAACAAGCTTAAGTTAGACTGTGCCGGTTGAAGATTGCACTGGATCATTCTCTGCTTCGGTAGAAGTGCTTGTTTCAGAATGAAGAGCGGCATGTAGTGTATGCCATGGGAGAATCGCGCATTTAACACGTGTCGGCAAGTCCTTAATGCTGGAGAAAATGGTTAATCGACCCAGGTGGTGTGGATCTTCCAAATCGAGCTTACCCGTTGCCATATCACGAAATTCTTGTATGAGTGTTTCGACATCCAAACATGTTTTTCCTTTAACTGCAGCGGTCATCATAGAAGCAGAAGCTTTACAAATTGCGCAGGACTCACCTTGAAATGCAATTTCGTTAATACATTCACCATCAAGGTTGAATTCAACATTTAAGCGATCACCGCATAGTGGATTATGGCCAACCGCATGGTGGCTGGCTTCATTCAGTACGCCATAATTGCGTGGTTTTCTGTTGTGATCAAGAATGACTTCTTGATAAAGTGATTTTGCATTCATCATGAGAAAACCTTTTGTACGGAATAGATGCCTTTGATTAAAGCATCAACTTCAGTTTTATTATTATAAAACGCAAATGAGGCGCGTGATGTGGCTGGAATGTTATAACGCTGCATGACAGGTTGAGCGCAGTGGTGACCGGTACGCACTGCAATGCCTTCTTGATTTAATAATGTACCTATGTCATGGGGATGAATGCCATCGACAACAAAGGATAAAACAGCTGTTTTATCTTTGGCTGTGCCAATAATA
>JAJFJH010000050.1 GCA_021774155.1 Nitrosomonas sp. | reverse complement strand
ACGGCCTGCACCAGAACCCCGGCAAGAGCGCCATAAACATAATTCTCTTTCGGAGGTGGCCAGTCAAAACTGCCTCCCCTTCTTTGATCGTCAGGCAATACGCCATCGATTGAGTGGCCGTATTTTGTCGCACCGCTCGGATTAATGCCGACAGGATTGGCTTCATCCGCCTGCCACGACAGGTTCCTAAACTTAAAGCCGCTGTAGGAAGCCCTATCCCCCAACCAACCCTTGAACACCCGGGCACAGCGCTCAATTTCCGGCTTGTCATCCAGGTACGCAGCCACTGCCAGACGGCTCGCTCCGGCGTGTGTCCCCCAGTTATTAGGCCGCTGCTCGTGGGTTGAAATCAACGTCCTTCCTTTCAAAGTCGTTGCCCTTACCTTGCTCAGCCATTGCCGGAATCTGGTATCTTGTCGGACAGGCAACCCTACCAAATCTGCCGCGATGACATAGGCCGCCAACTCTCGCGCGAGTGCGAGAGTTCTCGCACCTCTTTCCGTGCCGATGGCCGCCATGCAGGCAGCGACCACTTCAGTCCGGTATTTTTCCTGCCCGGTGCGGGCATAGACCAGGGCCTTTGCCAGAACCTCTATGTTAACCGGGTCATCCTGATTTGCCAAGTCCGGCACACCCGATTCTTTATCCGCCACCTGCTTCAGACCTATCCATGCAGGCCCCGAGGTTGGCAGCGTCGCAAGCTGTTCAGGGCTGATCCAGATCCCTGTCCTAACCTGCTTCTGAGCGAAGCAGCCGGCGGCGAAAAGTAAAAAGACAATCACCGCGAAACCCAAAAATCTATGGTGCATTGCAGTGCTCCCGCATGAATGGTGATTAGCCCCGCAGCCGCAGGACTCCGGGTCTATATTCGGTTTCGGAGGCAAATCCGTAAGCTTTACAACATCAGGCAAAAGAAGACGGGGCTTTGCGGTAAACGAGTATGTATCGATTGCGTCAGAGAGGGCCTTCTTAAGAAAGAAACAGGTGCTGGATGCCGTTCACGTATTTTGAACTCTTCGTCATGCGGAACGGAAGATGGCGCGTGATGTCACTGACCTCGGCGCTCCGGTCCCGGCTGTACTTTAGCTCAAAAATAATGTCGTTGTCACCCCATCTTTGCAGGAAAGTATTGCCGCGGTTGTTTATGCGACAATACTCCAACGCCGTATCGATTGTCACCCTGAAGTGGCGATCAGTCGATTGATAATACTTTCTGCTATAGCGATTCAACAGGGTTGGCTCCAGCCCCTCCAAAGTGGCTCGCAGCGACGCGGGCAACTCCAGTTGTTTGAACGCTGCCAGAATGGTTCCGCAGTCAAAGTCGGCACCCAACCGAAATGGCGGCAGTGGAAATGATTTCTTGGTGCCGACTAACCCCTCCTTGATTTTGAATTCGAGAACGGGTTTTTCGATCTGCCCTAATAGCTCACCGTACCAGCGGATCCGGCACTTCGTCCTCTGGGCTAAGCCATCGATTGTTGCGAAATAGTTGTGCAGAGAAAGAGAATCAAAATAGATGTTGTTGACCCACCTTTCCTGATAAATCTCCGAAAAGACCGCGGGATGGAACCGGACGAGATGCTCGACCTCCGGCCGGCTCAACTGAGAAATGCAGAACTTCCTTTCATAACGAAAATCCCGGGTAGGCATCAGGAGCTGACACCGCTGTTATCGAGGAAAGTGATCTTCATCGAGTCGTTGAGATTTCTCAAGCTCGCTTTGCTGTCATTCAGTTGATTGAAATCTGAGTAGGCCACCATGAAGGACGCCTCCAGCGCATCGCTCGATTCATCGAACCTCTTGAGGCTGACATCAGAGCAATGCTTCTTCAAGGTATCCACAACCTGGCTCAATTCAGTCTTATGTGGGTTCCTGCTGGTCACGGTCAAGAAGAGATTTTGCGAATCCTTCGACCCATGGGATGAATACTTGACCCACAGGATACCGGTGATAATAACGAAAGCCACGACGGTTATGGTCCTCTGGTCAGCGCCGAAGCCAAGTCCGACCGCGATAGCCAGAAACAAGTACGCCAGCTCTTCCGGCTCCTTGATTGCGGCCCTGAAACGCACGATGGAGAGTGCACCCACCAGTCCCAGGGATAATGCCAGCGAAGATTTCACGATGCTGATTATGAGCATGGTCGTCATGGTGATAAGAACAAAATTGCCACCAAACATTTTGCGGTTGGAAAGCGAGCTTCCGAACCGCGAATAAATCACGCCCAACAAGAAGGCCAACAATGCCGCCAGCAGTAAATTGACGACAAAACTGAGCACCGGGACCTGCACGCTTTGGGTTGTAAGAAACTCTTGAAATGTCTGTATCTTATTCATACTCGATTCCCACCTCTTTGCTATTTCGAATAGGCCGTAAAGCCAGACAGGCTACTTGCTACTAAGTCCAAACTCGACTCCATATAAAATATCTTTAACTTTCCTGCGATTGGCTGCTATAACCGTGCCTTCGATCTTCAGCTCCGACCCATCTTCAACAAGATAGGGTACGGAGACATTCTTCTGGGTGAGGTTCTGCACCGCCACATTCGCCGCATCGAACTCGGGCTTCTTCTGAAACAGCGTGAAGCCGACCTTGCAATCGACAAGCTCAATACCATCTAAAAGAACATCCGATTTGTCTTTGCTGGCAATGGCAATTTCGGAGTCCGTGATCGTACAATTCCTAACCACCATCCGGCTGTTCTCGCCGGCGCTCAGACCTTTGTCGCCAACACCGGAAATGACACAGTCCGAGACTTCTACGAAGCTACCGGATACATCGACGGCATCGTTGCCGCAACCGGTGAAGGATGAACCCGAGACAGTCCCTGAACAAAAGTCAGCGTCGAAGGCATCGGACTTGATGTTCGTAAACTGTGAATTCTGAACGCTAAAGCTGGAACGAATGGTATTGAGCGCATCCTCGGACCTGTTCTCAATAAACTGGCACTGCGAAATGGAAACCGGTGACTCATAAAAACTGACCGCGCCGGTCAAACTCCAGCCCTGCTGGTCCGGGTTGGACAGGTTGTGGAAGATCACATGTTCGAGCCGGGATTCGCTACCGGCGTTCAAGACGGCGATGCCCTGTCCCGAAGAGTCTGCCGACGTGATAATAATTGGGGAACCTGCACTGCCGGAAAAATCTAATGACGAATAAGATAGTATGGTGGCTCCGTTGATCAGGTTCAGGCGGGTTCCTTGCCCGCAAACCACCTTGTATCCCGCCGGAATGACCATGCTTTCGTCCAGGGTCCAATCTCCGGGCAGTATCGCGACTTGCCTGCGGCGCTCATCCAGTCGCACAAATCGAAATGTCTCAATATTCGCCGGCTGGCGCATGAAATCACTCTCGATAAACCTGTCGATCTTGAGCGGCCAGGCATATACCTGCTCCTGTCTGATCTGGCTTGTACCCAGAATCTTGTAGTTCAGTTTTAGCGCCGACTTCATATTGTCAGACCAGGCAAGATCCAACGGCAATCTGAATTTTGCGCGTTTGTATTTTAGCGGTTTTTCCGGTTCGTTGACGGCCAGTATCCGCGGGTGCTCCGGTTTAAACAAAAGAGAATCTTTGTACGAGATATCCAGAACCTCGATCGGCAGGCCTTGAATATTGCCGAGCGACAGCTCAAGCCGGCTCGTGGACGCGCCGGCATAGTACGCATGCAGGCCCTTAACCGGTGCCAGCGCGTGCCGGATTGTATTGCGATTGTCCAGGATGGCCCGCCGGGAGAAAGATATGTGCGGAAAATCCCGATAGAGCATGGTCAGGTTCTCGTCCAGCTCATCCGCGATGTCGGCAAAAAACTGTTCCAGATAAGAATCAGACGAAAACCTCTCCAGGCTCGCCACATATGCCTGCAGGAGCGCCTGGTCTTTGAAGGCCAGGTCCTTGAACTTGAATGTCTCATTGTCCGGAGGACGGTAAGCGCCGACGAGATGATTCAGTCTTCCACCTGCGTTGGCGTCGAACCCTACCGGCTCCAGCAGGGAGGTCACGGGGTTGTAATAGAAACGCAGGTTCTGCCACATCGCGCTGTGGTCAGCTCCCAGGAGATCAGACAGTGCGAAAAAGACAGCGAGTTTCTCAACGTTAAAAACCTTGCTGGTGGGCAGTTCACCATTTCGAAAAGTTTCCAGCAGACTCTGAGCCACCAGAAACTGATTGTACAGGGCCGGGTTCTGCAGCACGGTATTGGTTTTGAATGCATCCACGTTGCTGACATTTTCAGATTGCAGCCCGGTTGGACTGCGGTCGCCCTTGCGATTGTGCGCCGCCCTGTCTTCCCACATGATGTTCTCATTGAATTTCACCAACGGCCCTTCGCGGAAACGATTATTCTCAACGAGCCTTTTTTCAAAGGATTCTTCCAGGGCATAGAGACCAAGATCCTTGCCGTTCAGGGTCACGTCCACAAATTCGTAGCGCAGAGCGAGCAGATCCTCTCTTGCCAACGCTTCATGATAAACCCACTCGTAAATATGGCTGCGCGTTTTGGGATGATGAATGGAAAACTGCTTCATTCCAAAAAGCGAGTTATCCCCTCTTACCTTGATTCGAAACGACCATTTGTCTCCCAGAAGATGATCTGTCCAGTCACCTTTGAGGCGAATCTTCACTTTTAGAGTCTGGTCTTTGTATCTTATCTGAGCAGGCACAAAGTCTTCTGAGCTGGTCAAGAGAATCCCCTGCGACAAAGCGACACTGCGCTTGTATGCCAGCTTTTGCAGGTGCTTGTGTTTGATATCGATGACGATGCGGTCAGGATTGGCGTAGAGATAGCCCTTGATCAGATTGGGTAAAATCCTCACATTGGATGCCACCACATTCTCAAAAAACTGGTCGAACGACTCGGCCTTTTTTACTTTATAGAGGTGCATTCCGTAGTAGACACCGGACAGGCCCGTGACGCAAAGAAGGGAGAGCACGGCAGCAGTGAGAAGTATTCTTTTCCAGCCGCGCTTTTGCAAGAATTGAATGATGGGATTGTCGAGAAGAGAAGGTCGCTGATTCGCTGATTGAATCTTCATTCACACACCTTGGTTTCCGTAACTGCTACTTGGGTTTGTGTTATCAACACTATTCTGATGTCTCAAGTTTTCTTACAATCACTGCCCGTGTTATGGCGAAAGAATAATTGATAAAACGGGTGTTCAAACTGCGTCCGTGAACAGCCGCAACCTTTATTGAAACGTGCGTAACAAGTCAGCCTGGGTCAGCCGCTTCGGCCTTGCAAGAAGCCGGGAGTCTGGAGCAAGTCGAAA
>JAJFJH010000049.1 GCA_021774155.1 Nitrosomonas sp. | reverse complement strand
CATCCCAGGGAATGCATTGACTAAGTTTCACCCAACGATTGTTGGCATCCAGCTTTACTTCAAACGGTGTTTCGAAACCTTCCAAGGTGAGTTGCTTTTGACTTTTGTATGTGATCATGTGCAAGCTTTTTTGAGTTATCTTGTTGTTTTGCCTGCATTATTATACTACAAAAAGACAAATAATTGCTCGCAATCAATGGGTTATTGTTTCTGAGTGGACTCTAAATATACCCCAACAAATTAGAAAATAAATTGGTGAACTCAACCACCCTCAACCTGAAATGGTCATCAAAGGTGGCTTAGAAATTTATTTAACCTGAAAAAAACGTGACGTGATTTTGTAGAGCGACAATAAACGAAGCGCATTGCGTTGGTTATTTGTTTGGCGTAATTAATTTAATGTGTGTCTCTAGAATTGTAGAATTGTTCCAATCTACTGTGCTTTTAATGTTTTGTTGTTATTCCTAATGGATGCTAACCATTTTTTTGTCAGTGCCTGAATAAATACTTTTGCATCACCAATTGTCATGGGGTTTTCCGTCTTGGGCTTCTCCTCATAGGCGTGGCGTGCTAAATTGCCAGAAATTATAGGGTTATGTACGGCATCACTAAATCTTTTGAACTCATTGAGTGAAATTTTGAGTTGATTATGAAAATTTTTTCGATTGGATGGATGTAACTCCATTATTTCATATATTTTATTTAGCGACTCCCCTGTGTGACTTTCTAATGAAAGTAATTCTAATACTTTAGATGCTCTTCCCTCAAGAAAAGCAGGTTCGAGTTTTTCTCGCTGGCATTCAAGTTTGTTTTGATAATCATGTTCAGCGCGATTCTCTTCCCATTTTTTTGTTCTTCAGGTGATAAGCTGGCAGGTGGTGAAACCGTTAAGGTAACTGAACCAAAAGTCGTTTTTGACCGGAGAGAATTGACCTCTAGGAATGCATGACGTTTTCGGTCTTTGGTCGAATAATCTATTACAGACCCCAATGCGAATTTAGAATCAATAGATGCGGGTCCGGTAAATGCATTGCGAACTTTCTTGGCTTCTTCCCAGACTTCGTTTGCGGTTTCAAAATTATCGAAAAAAGACGCATACATGACCTTAGAATCCACGCCATCGACAAGTTTAAAACCTAAGCCATCGAGTAAATCGACTAGATTATGATGCTCCAGACCTGTTTTTTGAATTTCAACCGCCCATTTCATTGTCTTGTTTCACATGCCCTAATTATTTAATCAGTTGGTTGTTAAGCAAAAATTCAAGGTAAAAATAATCTTATAAAACAATAAGGCACTACACTCCGTCACTGCTATCAATCCTAATAACAACTAAAACTTATACCCCCGATGCAAGGCCACAATTCCCGCCGTCAAATTAAAATACTCAACGCGCTCAAACCCGACTTCTGTCATGAGGTCTTTTAGTTCTTCTTGCGAAGGGTGCACACGGATAGATTCAGCGAGGTATTGATAGCTTTCTGAGTCGTTAGTAATCATTTTTCCCATGGCGGGGAGTAGTTTGAATGAGTAGGTGTCGTAGACGGGTTTGAGGGGTTCCCATACTTTTGAGAATTCCAGAACAATGACGGAGCCACCGGGTTTGATGACGCGCAGCATTTCTTTTAGCGCGGTGTCTTTGTGAGTCATGTTTCTTAGGCCGAAGGCAACGCTGACGCAGTTGAAGTAGTTATCTGGGAAGGGAAGCTTTTCGGCGTCACATTGTGCGGTTGGGGTGGCGATGCCTTCATTTAGCAGACGATCACGGCCAATGGAGAGCATGGCGTTGTTGATGTCGGTTAGCCAAACTTCGCCGCTTTTGCCGACTTGCTTGAGGAATAGGGCACTTAAATCGGCCGTGCCGCCAGCGATGTCGAGGACTTTGTCGCCTTTTTTTACACCACTGGTTTCAATGGCGAAACGTTTCCAAATTCGGTGTAAACCCACTGACATGAGGTCGTTCATGATGTTGTAGCGTGCGGCTACTGAGTCAAAGACGCCGGCGACTTTACCTGCTTTTTCTGTTTCGGGAATAGAATTGAAACCAAAATGTGTAGTTTTTGTCATGATGCTTTCTTAAAAATAAGTGGTGTAATACGGATTAGGCAGTCGTGCCATCGGGTTCGCGGTGTTTTCCAGCTTGTTCTAGCCGTTGCAAATAACTTTGCCACATCTTATCCTGTTGCAAGCCAAAGTTATAGAGTAAGTCCCAAGAATAGATGCCGGTGTTGTGTCCGTCACTAAAGTTAAATTGAATGGCATAATTACCCACTGGCTCGATTTGGTTGATATTCACATGTTTTTTGCCTGTTTGTAGCACTTCTTGCCCAGGATGATGGCCTCGTACTTCAGCTGATGGAGAATGAACACGTAAAAATTCGCAGGTGAATTTGAATGACTGGCCGTCAGAAAAAGAAATGTCCAATACCCTGGACTGTTGGTGTAATTTGATTTCTTTTGGAGTGGGGCTGTCTTTGCTTAATCCTGCCATGGTGAGAACCCTAGTAAAATAATGCGCAATGATAAACCATTAACGAATGACTTTCTATTTTAAAAGGGAAGGCAGGTGGCAGCAAAAATATTAGTTGTAGAAGATGAGCCGGCAATCCAAGAGTTGATTGCTTTTAACCTAAAGAACGCAGGTTTTGTCGTTTTACGAGCCGAGAATGCTGAGCAGGCGATGCAGATGCTCAATGAGATGTTGCCTGATCTCGTATTGCTTGATTGGATGCTGCCACAGATGAGTGGTATTGAGTTTGCGAATATTCTACGTCGTGAGTCGCGTACTAAAACTATCCCTATTATTATGTTGACTGCGCGCATTGAAGAGAATGACAAAATTCAAGGGTTGGATGTTGGCGCAGATGATTACATCACTAAGCCTTTTTCGCCGCGTGAGCTAGTGGCTAGAATTAAAGCAGTATTGCGGCGTCGGGCGCCCGAGTTGTCGGAAGAGATTTTGGAAAGTGATGGTTTGCGATTAGACCCAACCACGCGGCGTGTCATGGCACAAGGTTGTGAGATTGCCTTAGGCCCAACAGAATTTCGTTTGTTATATTTTCTGATGACACATGCAGACCGAGTATATACACGTGGGCAATTGCTGGATCGTGTGTGGGGAGATCATGTATTTGTAGAAGATCGCACGGTTGATGTGCATATACGCCGGCTTCGCAAGGCGCTGGAAGGGGTTGGCAAAGAGAAACTGCTGCAGACCGTTAGGGGTTCTGGCTATCGTTTCTCTGCTGAATCTGAAGAGAAGTTGGTGTAGTTCCAAGGCTGTTGAACGTAACGAAAGCCCGCTGTGTATTATGCCTAACAATGCCCTGGTGTTATTTTGCTTTTGCGGGAAGTTAATGATTTCTAGTTACCGCGAATGTGGCCAGTTGCAGCATATATTTTTTATTGTCAGAGTCAGGAAGTGATGCAATAGCTGCAGAAGCGGTTTCGGCCTCAGCTTGCGCGCATTTTTTTGCGTAATCCAGTGCGTTCGTTTGTTGGATAACTTCTAAAACAGGCTGAAATCCATCTTTTCCGCTTTCAACGATGGCTTTACGAATAATATCTGCCTGCGCCTCGGTACCTGCCCTCATGGCATAAATCAGCGGCAATGTTGGCTTGCCTTCCGCTAGATCATCACCTAAGTTTTTGCCGGTATCGTGATTGTCGCCTGAGTAATCTAGCAGGTCGTCGATTAATTGAAATGCGGTGCCAAGATGCATGCCATAAATGGCTAACGCTTCTTCCTCTTCGGGTGTTGCATTACCTAGAATGGCGCCCAAGCGTGTTGCGGCCTCAAATAGCTTTGCGGTTTTGAAGCGTATTACTTGTAAATAATTTTCTTCATCAACATCTGGGTCTTTGCAGTTGAGCAGCTGTAATACTTCACCTTCGGCGATGGTATTGGTAGCATCTGCTAGTATCTGCATGACACGCATATTGTCGACTTCTACCATCATTTGAAAGGCACGGGAGTATAGAAAATCACCCACCAACACGCTGGCTGCATTGCCAAATAAGGCGTTTGCGGTTTCTTTGTTGCGGCGTAATTCTGATTCATCAACGACATCGTCGTGTAGTAATGTTGCGGTGTGGATAAACTCGACGACGGCGGCGAGATTGTGATGATATTTGCCCTGATAATTAAAGGCGCCGGCTGATAATATAACCAATGCCGGTCGTAAGCGTTTGCCGCCGCTATTGATAATGTATTTACTGATTTGTCGTATGAGCGCGACGTGGGAATGGAGTTTGTCTCGAATGACATCATTCACGTCATTCATATCTTGAGCAATAAAGCTCCTGATTTGTTCGATTGGCACAAAAATTACCTTGAAGAAAACGTTATGTTAGAAATATAAACACCCAAGTGTTAAGTATAAAGATAAAATCAACGCAATATTTTCGCACAAAACGGCATTGATTATGTATAATTCTCGGTTCTGTAAAAGAGATGTTATGGGGTCAAATAAAAATGTATGCGGTTATAAAAACTGGCGGTAAGCAATATCGTATTCAAGTTGGTGAGAAATTAAAAGTAGAGCAGTTAGCTGCTGAGAGTGGTAGCGATCTCGTGATCGACCAAGTCTTGATGGTTGCTGATGGTGAAAATGTTTCGATGGGCAGGCCGCTTGTAGAAGGCGCGACTGTTAGCGCAACGGTTCTTAGCCAGGGTCGTCACGACAAAGTACGTATTTTTAAAATGCGTCGTCGTAAGCACTACCAAAAACACCAAGGACATCGTCAGAATTACACTGAGATCCAGATCACTGGTATTTCAGCATAGGGAGTATTTGTAATGGCACATAAAAAAGCAGGTGGTAGTTCAAGAAATGGCCGCGACTCACATTCTAAACGACTAGGTGTGAAATGTTACGGCGGTGAATTAATTCCAGCAGGTAGCATCATTATCCGTCAACGTGGTACCCAAGTTCATCCGGGTGAAAATGTTGGTATGGGTAAAGATCACACATTATTTGCTAAAACTAAGGGCACAGTAACTTTTAGCGTTAAAGGCCTCTTGAAACGCAAAATAGTAAGTATTGCCCCAGCTTAACTTTTGCTGATGTTTTTAGACAGCTAGCGAATCTTGGTTTCATTAGAAAGCCCCGTCCAATACGATGGGGCTTTTTTATTTTCTAAATTGGATTACTCTGTGTCTCCCTAAGGAAGCATCAGATTAATTCTGGGCCAAATGGATGATGAGATAAAATCTTTCAAATTGAGGCGCAAATTGCAGGTAATAGCCAGCTATTGCCAATTTCCTAACGATTGATAGCTATAAATAATAGACACCTATGAAATTTATTGACGAAGCAAAAATTCAAGTCTTTGCAGGCAGTGGTGGTAATGGTGTCGCTAGTTTTCGTCGTGAAAAATATATTCCTAAAGGTGGTCCAGACGGAGGAGATGGTGGGCGTGGTGGTAGTATTTATGCGATGGCAGACCGCAATATCAATACACTTATCGACTATAGATACACTCGTGTTTATCGCGCCAAAGGAGGGCAGAATGGGCGTGGTTCTGATTGTTATGGTAAGGGCGCAGAAGATATTGTGTTGCGTGTACCCATTGGTACAGTTATCACGGATATTGTAACGGGCGAGGTCACGGAAGATTTAACCCATCATGAGCAAAAAGTTTTAGTCGCTCAAGGTGGTGCGGGTGGTTTGGGTAATATTCATTTTAAGTCCAGCACCAATCGGGTGCCACGTCAATGTACACAAGGTGAGCCTGGCCAAGAGTTTGAGCTTAAGCTTGAACTAAAACTACTGGCAGATGTTGGTTTGCTGGGTATGCCTAATGCAGGTAAGTCGACGCTCATCCGTTCAGTATCAGCGGCGCGCCCAAAGGTGGCTGACTATCCCTTCACCACATTAATACCTAATTTAGGTGTAATACGCGTCGATCAAAGTCGTAGTTTTGTCATGGCCGATATTCCCGGCTTGATCGAAGGTGCAGCAGAGGGTGCCGGACTGGGTCATCGTTTTCTCAAGCATTTAACGCGCACAAGATTGTTGTTGCATGTAATCGATATGACGCCACTCGATGAAGATACAGATCCCGTGAGTGAAGCTCAAGCGTTGATAAAAGAATTGGAGAAATATGATGAATCGCTTTACCAGAAACCGCGTTGGTTGGTGCTTAATAAAACAGACATGTTGTCGCCAGATGAGCGTGAGGTAGCCACGAAAAATTTTATAAAGAAAATGGGTTGGCAGGATCAAGTTTTTATCATCTCCGCGTTGACGGGAGAGGGCTGCCAATCATTGACTTACGCTATTATGGATCATCTGGAACAAGAAACTAAGCGTGCTGAAGCCTTGCCAAAGGATTCGCCAATTGTTCATGACCCGTTGGCCAATGATTAATTCCATTTTTCCGCTATAACGCCATGCAATCCATCATAAAGCAATCGCAACGCTTAGTAATTAAAGTGGGCAGTAGTCTGGTGACAAACCAGGGTAAAGGGCTTGATCATGACGCACTTGCGCTGTGGGCTGCGCAGATATCCAAGCTTAAACAGATGGGCAAGGAGGTTGTGCTGGTTTCTTCAGGGGCTATTGCTGAAGGTATGCAGCGCCTAAATTGGGGAAAACGTCCTACTGCGTTGTATGAACTACAAGCGGCGGCTGCCGTTGGGCAAATGGGGCTGGCGCAAGCCTATGCGTCTTGTTTCTGTAAACATCAGTTGCAAAACGCGCAAGTGCTTCTAACTCACGAAGACCTGTCAAATCGTAAGCGTTATCTTAATGCGCGCTCGACACTGAACACGCTCTTAAAGCTAAATATTATCCCCATAATTAACGAGAATGATACGGTCGCTACCGAAGAAATACGCTTTGGTGATAACGATACCTTGGCGGCATTGGTGACTAACCTAATCGAAGCCGATGCCTTGGTGATTTTGACTGATCAAGCGGGCTTATATACCAGTGATCCACGTAAAAACACTAATGCAGTGTTTATCAATGAAGCGAGTGCTGGTGACCCAGAAATTGAAAAAATGGCGGGGGGTGTAGGTAGTAATATTGGTAGCGGAGGTATGCAAAGTAAAGTAATCGCAGCTAAACGTGCAGCACGTAGTGGTGCGCATACGGTGATTGCATCAGGGCATGAAACCGATGTGTTGGTTCGTCTCGCCCAAGGCGAAGCAATTGGCACTCGATTATTGGCAAAGGTTCCCGTATTGGCTGCGCGTAAACAATGGCTGGCCGATTATTTGCAAGTGAGAGGGCGTGTCATCCTGGATGAAGGTGCAGTAACAGCATTAAAGCTGGACGGGAAAAGCTTGCTGTCTATTGGGGTCACACAAGTCAGTGGTGATTTTGAACGCGGTGAGACGGTGGCGTGCTTTGATGTCGATGGTAAAGAAATTGCACGTGGGCTGATTAATTATAGTGCTGCTGAGACCAAGAAAATTATGCGTCGTACTAGTGGTGACATCGAGGCAATTCTTGGTTATGTTGATGAACCTGAGTTAATTCACAGAGATAATCTCGTTTTGTTATAGTTAGTTGTATCCATGCATGCAATGGCAGGGGGTGTGAAACGTGGTGGATAAAAGTATGCATCGTATTGCAGCCATTGATTGGATGCGTGGTATTGTCATGATTTTGATGGCACTCGACCATGCCTCTGGATTTTTTAACGATGGACGTATATTTGCCGATTCCATCTTGCTTTATGAATCGGGTACGAT
The DNA here is from genome assembly GCA_021774155.1 of Nitrosomonas sp. Taxonomy (GTDB): domain Bacteria; phylum Pseudomonadota; class Gammaproteobacteria; order Burkholderiales; family Nitrosomonadaceae; genus Nitrosomonas. The sequence goes on along the minus strand of JAJFJH010000049.1, from coordinate 2,497 downwards.
TCTGGCTACCGACCAATTCTTAACGCGCTGGGTAACTCATCTTAGTGCACCTACCTTTGTTTTTCTCTCCGGCACGGCAATTGCCATCAGCGCTTTTTATCGACATGAACAAGGGTTGAGCCAAGCGCAAATTGACCGTGATTTGCTAATCCGTGGCGCATTCATCGCCATGCTTGATCTTGTTTTATTATCATTTTTTGCCGGAAAGATGATCATCCAAGTGCTTTATGCCATTGGTATCAGCATGATGTTAATGGTGTTACTGCGCCGCTTAGGGTGTCGCGCACTTTTAATCAGCGCCTTTATCTTACTGCTGGGTGGCGAGGCATTAACCATGTGGTTACTGGCACCCAATGGCGATGTGCCACTCTGGTTGGCACTAACGTTTGCACCAACTTTTGGTGAATCCCCCACGGTTTTATACCCATTGATCCCTTGGTTGGCTATGATGCTGCTGGGCTGGGTTTTAGGTGAATGGATCATGACACAGCAACAAAATATGGCGCTCATTTCACGCCAGCTATTGATAGGTGGATCATGTGCGCTGCTCTGTTTTGTGTTAATTCGCTATTTTGATGGCTATGGCAATATGCTCATGACGCTTGAAGGAAACTCTTTCGTGCAGTGGCTGCACGTGAGCAAATATCCGCCGAGTTTAGCGTACACCACGTTAGAATTGGGTATCATGGCGATTATTCTTTCGCTGCTCATACGTTTCGAACCCATTTTCGGTGTGCGTAAAAATGGCCCTGTTCTCGTGTTTGGACAAACTGCATTGTTCTTCTACTTAGCGCATTTTGCTGTTTTGGGTGTGCTTAGTCTCGTTATTAATCGCGGTGGGTTGGAGCAAGCCTATCTGGTTGCGATACTCACTTTGATAATTCTCTATCCCATCTGTCGTATGTACCGAACGCTCAAATGGCGGTATCCGCAAAGTTTGCTGCGCTTTATGTGAGCGACATTTTCCTAACGGTTCTTCCGTAGTCTTAAATATGGACAACTGAGCTACGAAAAATTCAGAATCAGGGAACAACAAGACTGAGTATTATTGATTATTTGGCTTTCTACAACGGCAAACGTATACACCCAAAATTAGGCTACCAATCGCCTATGGAATTTGGGCATGTATTTTATAGAATGACTGCTTAAAAAATGCACGGTTTTGTTGAGCATTACAACAACTGCCGATCTAATACTATGCGATATCTCGCCTTACCAGAACGAAGGTGTTCCATTGCATCGTTAACTTTATCCATTGGAAAATGCTCAGTCACCGGTGTCACATCGTGACGTGTAGCAAATTCAAGCATTTTACGGATAGTTGCGGGGCTACCGACCGGCGATGAACTAACAGACAATTGGCCGAACATCATCGGGATGAGATTCAGGCCCAAAGGTGTAGTGACTGCACCTAACATGTGTAATCGACCGCGCGGTTTGAGCAAACCAATATAGCTATTCCAATCAAGCTGGACGTTGACGGTCGAGAGCAACAAATCAAAACGATCTGTGGCACCTTTGATAGCTTCTGGGTTACGTGAATTGATCGTGTCGTGAGCCCCAAAGTCTAGGGCTTCTCGCTCTTTCGCCCCTTCTGAGGTAAAGGCAGTGACATGGCATCCCCAGGCTCGTGCGAACTTTAAAGCCATGTGTCCCAGGCCACCAATGCCGATGATGCCAACGTGGTCTGTTGGTGAGATACCGAATTGCACCAAAGGATTAAACACCGCCATTCCGCCGCAGAGCAGTGGACCTGCGATTCTGGGGTTGAGTTTATCAGGCAGTTTGGCAACACTTGCGCTGTGCGCGCGTATTGTATCGGCGAACCCGCCGTGGCGACCGATAATCGTGGATTCGGCGCTTGAACACAAATTGTGATGTCCACCGAGACACTGATCACAAGTCATACAGTACCCCGCGTGCCAACCCAAACCAACGTTATCACCAACTGATAAATGTGAAACGTGGCCGCCGATTTTTGAAATCTTTCCACTGACCTCATGTCCTGGAATAAAAGGAAATCGCGTTATACTCCAGGCATCCTCGAGCATGCTCAGATCGCTGTGACAGATACCACAAGACTCCACGGCGATATCTACTTCTTCTGGACCAATTGGGCCTAGTTCATACTCAAAAGATTCCAGGTCGCCATTGGCCTTACTAGCCGCATACGCACGAACTGTACTCATGATTAGTTTCTCCTACTTTTAAGTATGTTTTATGATGGAATCGGGCTTGCCAGTCAGTGTGTGCTTCGAATGTATCCAATAACCACCCCCAAAAGAACCAATTAAAAGAATTTAGACAACCTAAGGGTAACGAAGCTGTCCTGTATGAAAAAGGTCGTGGGGTTTTTAGGTTTTTCTTCAAAGAATGTCTGGCCGATAAGCTCGACTTTTAGGTGTTGACCGATCCGACGCTCAGCCTCAACACGCAAAGTTGCCGGCCCATCTTCAATATCAGTTACAAAGCCAACCAGAACGGATGAGTCTTGAAC
>JAJFJH010000475.1 GCA_021774155.1 Nitrosomonas sp. | reverse complement strand
ACGCGCTAAGCGGCGTAATCACTTTATTTCTTTTATTTCTTTAATTTCCTTGATGGGTATTACGCTAGGGATGACCGCGTTGATCACGGTGATGTCGGTGATGAATGGATTCCAGGAAGAGGTGCGGTCGCGGATTCTTGGGGTAGCGTCGCATGTCCAAGTGAGTGGTATGGATGGGAGCCTAAGAGATTGGCCACGAACAGCGGATGAAGTGGTTAAGCATCCGTCTGTGCAAGCGGCTGCGCCATATATCAGTGCGCAAGGGATGCTGTCTTATAACCAGACGGTGCAGGGTGTTCTGGTGCGCGGTGTGCTGCCTGAGTTAGAAGATGATGTGGCCGATTTTGCAAAGATGATGGTGAGTGGGGAATTGGATCATTTGAAGCCTGGTGAATTTGGCATGGTCATTGGCATGGAACTGGCGCGTGCGCTGTGTGCGTTCAGGGGCGATAAGATTGTATTGATTTCACCGCAAGGGCAGGTGACACCAGCAGGTATCTTGCCGCGCCTTAAGCAGTTTACGGTGACAGGAATTTTTGAAGCGGGGCATTTTGAATATGACTCCGGCTTGGTGTTGATTCATATGGCCGATGCACAGAAACTCTATCGAATGCCGGATAGTGTGTCAGGTGTACGTTTGAAATTAAATGATATATTTGACGCGCCGCAAGTGGTGCGTGAGCTTTCCACCATGATTTCTGTGGACAGCTATATTAGCGATTGGACGCGCCAGCATGCGAATTATTTTCGGGCGATTCAGATTGAAAAACGTATGTTGTCGTTGATATTAGCGTTAATCATTGCGGTTGCGGCATTCAATATTGTTTCTACTTTAGTGATGGCAGTGACAGATAAACAATCGGACATTGCCATTTTGCGGACATTAGGCGCAAGTCCTCGAAGTATCATGAAAATATTCATTGTTCAGGGGACATTTATTGGTGTTTTTGGGACCATACTGGGACTCATTGGTGGTTTGCTTTTAGCATATAATGTGGGCGAAGTGGTTGCGTTCATTGAATGGACGTTCAATGTGCAATTTTTGTCTCGAGAGATTTATTACATCAGTGAAATTCCTACCGATCCTCAATTTGCTGACATTGTGACAGTCGCATCGGTATCATTTATTTTGAGTTTGTTGGCTACGATTTATCCGAGTTATCGAGCATCCAAAGTTAATCCGGTAGAGGCACTGCGTTATGAGTAATGTGGTGATTTCCTGCCGAAATTTATATAAAATTTTTCATCAAGGTGAACATGAGGTGCCCGTTTTAGGTGGCGTTAACCTGGATGTGTCTAAAGGAGAAACGCTCGCGATTACCGGTGCATCTGGTTCTGGAAAAAGCACTTTACTGCATTTGTTGGGTGGTTTGGACGCACCTAGCAGTGGTGAAATTCAAATTCTGGGTCAGGATATTCTCAATATAAAAGAGGAAGCGCGCTGTCAGTTACGCAATGGGTCGCTTGGGTTCATTTATCAATTTCACCATTTGCTGCCAGAATTCAGTGCGCTGGAGAATGTTGCTATGCCGCTTTTAATCAGGCGATTACGCAATAGTGAAGCTTATGAACGCGCCGCAGAGATTTTAAAACAAGTCGGGTTAGGACATAGGCTCAGTCATACGCCTAGTGAGCTTTCTGGTGGTGAACGCCAACGTGCTGCTGTGGCACGTGCGTTAGTGACCCAACCTGCGTGTATTTTGGCAGATGAACCAACCGGTAATCTGGATCGACATACGGCTGAGAGTGTTTTTAATATTATGCTGGAACTGAATCACAAGGTGAATGCCAGCTTGATTATCGTTACTCATGACGCGCAATTGGCCAATCGTGCGGGGCGCGTTAAGCAGCTGGTTGATGGGGTGTTGTGTGATGTGTCATCAGATGCCAGGAAATCGTCTGAAGAATAAAACCGACCGACTGGTCAATTTATAACAAATTAATACTAATCATTACGTCATGCGTACCCTTTTTACATACATCATGGTCTTTCCCCGGCGCAGCGCCTTTGTATTGGTTGCGCTATTATTTGCGGGTGTTGCTGAGGCATTGAGCTTAACGGCTTTGTTGCCTTTGTTGTCGATTGCCGTGGGGGAGTCGGAAGACTCGGGCATTGGACGTTTCATGACCGATGCGTTGCAGAATATAGGCGTTGAACCAACATTGGATACGATTTTGTTGGTTATTGTCGGTGGTATGTTTTTAAAAGGCATGATTCTGCTGTTGGCTAATCGGCAAGTGGGCTATACCGTTGCTCATGTGGCTACGGCCTTGCGGTTACAATTGATTGAGGCGTTACTGGCGAGTCGTTGGCAATATTATTTGCGCCAGCCTGTTGGTGCGTTGGCAAATTCTGTGGCAACGGAAGCTTATCGTGCTGCTAACGGTTTTGAGCATAGCGTGAATGTGTTGGCCTTGTCGATGCAAGTGCTTGTTTATGCCATTGTTGCGTTGTTTATTTCATGGGAAGCAACGGTAGCCTCATTATTTATCGGCTTGTTTTTGTTGATTGCACTCAATCGTTTGGTCAGTGCGACGCGTCGAGCAGGCAATAAACAGACAAAATTGCTGCGTCATTTGTTAACGTATTTGTCGGATGTGCTGGGTTCAGTTAAATCACTGAAAGCGATGGCGAGAGATAATGTGGCTGATGCCATTTTGCATGAGCAAACACAAAAGCTGGAAAAAGCGACGCGTCGTGAAGTGATGAACCGATCTGCTTTGATGGCTTTACAAGAGCCTATATTGGCTGCGTTGACGGCCAGTGGTTTGTATTTGGCTTTGGTGACTTGGGAGTTGTCATTGCCTGAAGTGATGGTGATGGTTTTCTTGCTGACGCGTATTTTAGGTTTGCTGAATAAAACACAGCGTCGCTATCAGCAATTGACTGTTCAGGAAAGTGCTTATTGGGCCTTGCGTAAAGCGGCTGAGGATGCGGAAGCAGAAGCTGAGCGAACAACAGGTGTGTTGCTGCCGACTTTAGAAAAAGGTATTAGTTTGCGCAAAATTTCCTTTAACTATGGCGATAAGACCATTTTTAATAAAATGGATATTGATTTGCCAATCCAATCATTTACAGCCGTTATGGGGCCGTCGGGTGCGGGTAAGAGTAC
>JAJFJH010000474.1 GCA_021774155.1 Nitrosomonas sp. | reverse complement strand
GTGTCGCAGAATAATATATTTGGTACGGGTAATCATCTTAGCTTGCAAGTCAACACAGGTAGTATTAATAAAGTATATTCCGCATCATTTACTAACCCCTACTTTACCGCCGATGGTATCAGTCTTGGGTTTGATGTGTTTAGACGCAATCTAAATACCAGTAGATTATCGAGAGTTCAAGCATTTAGAACCAATACCACCGGCTTTACAACCCGCGTGGGTATTCCGATTGCCGAGAATGACATCGTCACATTCGGTTTGGGTGCTGAGCAAACATCTATAGGAATATTTGAGGATAGTCTTCCACGTAATCAGCGGTTTGTTGATGAATTTGGAAAGACTACCAACAATTTCCCATTCACCATTAGTTGGGCGCGTGACCGTCGGGACAGCGCGATTTATACCACGGCGGGAACAACACACCGACTCTTTGGTGAGGTTAGTGTGCCAGGGGGTGATTTGGATTATTACAAAATAAGTTATGCGCAGAAATGGTTTTATCCCATTACCGATACGTTTACATTTATGTTTAATGGAGAGTTAGGACTGGGTGATGGGTATTCAGGCAACTCCCTACCTTTCTTCAAGAACTTTTTTGCTGGCGGAAATAATTCAGTGCGTGGTTTTGATCTAAACTCACTTGGCCCCCGTGAACCTATCGACCCTACTGACCCCGATTCTCGGACGGTTGCATTAGGTGGAAACAAGCGCGTTGTCGGAAATTTGGAAATATTGTTCCCCATGCCTTTTATGAAGGATGATCGATCGCTTCGTTTAAGTACATTCATTGATGGCGGTTCTGTATTTGCCGGTAAAGTAGACTTAAATGAGATGCGCTATTCTGCTGGCTTTGCAGTTTCTTGGATTTCACCAATGGGCCCTTTAAAAATCAGCCTTGCCAAACCACTTAATGACAAACCAGAGGACAATTTGCAAGTATTGCAATTTCAATTTGGACAGCAATTCTAGTTAAGCGCCAATTAATCAGGAGAATGAATTGACACGTAAATTTAATTGCTCGAAAGCTCTGTTTGCCATTTTCATGATGCTATGGTCTATCAGTGTTTACGCGATTAATACTAAAATTGGTATCGTCAATACCGACAAAATCTTACGTGAATCTGCACCAGCCGTCATTGCGCAACTTAAAATAGAGCAAGAGTTCTTCCCTCGCGATGAGCAAATAAAAAAAATGGCTGCGCAGGCAAAAGAACTGCAAGCGCAGCTAGAAAAAAAAAGCGCAACAATGTCAGAAGCTGATCGACGCGAGATGGAACGTGTACTGGCAAGCTTGAGCCGTGAATTTCAAAGAGCAAAACGGCAATTAAGAGAAGACCTAAGTGTTCGCCAGAATGAAGAGTTTGGCATCATTCTGGAACATACCAATGAGGTGATCAAGAACATAGCAGAAACAGAGAAGTATGACCTCATATTACAATTGCAAGATTCTGTTTATCGTAGTGAACGGATCGACATCACAGAACAAGTGCTCAATGCATTAAAAGGTCGTGTAGGTCAATCGGCAAAACCTAAATGACACACGTGTTTCACTAATCAAAGTATTTTGTAAAAAACAAAATGCAAGCATTCAAAGGGGAAAATTATGAGTGGCATGGACATTCATGAGATTTTAAAATATCTGCCGCATCGTTATCCATTTTTATTGGTTGATCGAGTCATTTCATATGAAAGAGGCAAAGACATTGTTGCACTCAAGAATGTAAGTATTAATGAACCTTTCTTTCCTGGTCATTTTCCTCACCATCCGGTAATGCCTGGTGTTCTTATTGTGGAGGCGCTGGCACAGGCTGCTGCTATCCTTACGTTGAGGACTGAAGACTCCCAAGTTGACAAGAATTCTGTTTACTATTTTGTCGGAATTGATGGCGTACGTTTTAAACGACCTGTTATGGCGGGTGATCAATTAATCCTTAACGTTTCGATAGATAGAGAAAAGAAAGGATTGTGGAAATATTCAGCTCATGCTGAAGTGGATGGCAATCTTGTAACCGAAGCGAAATTAATGTGTACGGCAAGAAACGTTTAACCACAGATTTAAACAATGATGTTTTAGTTTGTGGTGTAGATGAGGCTGGTAGAGGGCCGCTCGCAGGGCCTGTTTTTGCGGCATGTGTCATTCTTGACCCTGACCGAAAAATAGATGGTCTGGTCGACTCGAAAAAGATCAGCGCAAAAAAACGTGAGAATCTGGCGGTCTTAATCAAGAAATATTCTAAAGCATGGGCAATTGCCTCTGCTTCTGTAGCAGAAATTGATCAGCTGAATATTCTGCAAGCCAGTTTACTTGCAATGAAACGTGCTGTTGAAAGTTTACCGCTGATGCCCGATATCGTTTTAGTTGATGGCAATCATTGCCCGCAGCTGAAATGTCCTGTCCGACCTATTGTCAAAGGTGACAGCTTAGTATCAGAAATTTCAGCTGCTTCCATCCTAGCTAAAACAGCACGTGATGCTGAAATGCTCGTATTACATTCACGTTTCCCATGTTATGGTTTCGACCAACATAAAGGCTACCCTACCAAGAAACATGTTGC
>JAJFJH010000473.1 GCA_021774155.1 Nitrosomonas sp. | reverse complement strand
CCTGGCGCAAAAATATCGAGTTGCCACTGGCCATTACTGACCGGAATATTTTGAATGGCGACATCTTTCTCAGTAAAGTTATAGATAGACAATAAATCTGTCAGGCAGCGCTGTTCAGCTTTTCTGACAAAATCCTGTAGTTTTTCTTCGCTCAATATACTAGCTGTCGTGTCATTTTCTGTATATTTAGTTTCACGATGGCACGCAACGGTTATGATCAGTTCGGTGACACGTTTAGCGCCCGACAAGCAAAGCTGGTCCCAATTCTTGGCGCGATAATTAATGAGTTTTTGTAGGTTTGTATAATGCGTGTCAACCAGCGTCTGGATCTTTTGATAAAGGCGTTTTTCAGCCTCGAATGTAAAAGCAACCGTATCAAATTCCAGTGCGGCATAGATATGATAAAAAGCCAATTGTTCGCGCCATTCTGTCAACTCATCCGGGTGGCCCGCAATAAAATTAAAAACGGGAATAATGGGTTTGGCGGCTTTACTGAGTATTTCTAGCTCGTAGCGATATTTTTCCAATACGGGTTCACGGACATCAATGATGTACAGCAGCACATCACTACGCAGCACTTGGCGAATGACTTTTGCTTCTTGTTCTAATGGATCATCAATCGTTATATTGGCAACAAAATCTGCGAGCAAGCGAGTTGTTGAGGATGATTGACCTTTTCCCATTTTTTTTAGGTGTGAAAATAGTCCGTAGGAGTCTTCCAGCCCCGGTGTGTCGTGCAAATTTAATATCGGTTCTTCACCGGCAGAGATGGTTGCTTGCTCAACATGTCGTGTCGTTCCAGCGCCATCTTCTATTGTGCCAAATTCGGAACTACGCAGCATGGTTCGAATTAAAGACGTTTTGCCCGTGTTGGTATGGCCAACAACGGCGACGTTTAGCAATGTCTTATTTGCTTGAGTTGATGAATCAGTCACAGTGTTTAATTCTATTGAGTAATAACGTGTTCGGCTGAAATACCGCAGGCTTCTGCCAATCGAAACCAAGCGAGTTTACGCGCATTATCTACGGGTGTGGCTGATTGTTTGTGCAAAAGAATTAAGCGTGGTTTACCCGTTGAAATCTCAACGAGTTCTTTGACCATTCGTTGTACGCCTCTATCCGGCAAACGATGCATAGCCACGCCAATCAGTAACGGTGTTTTAATTTTCTTAACAGCCTTTAGGGCATCATCGTGCGATTGTTGATTGATGATATTACCGCATACGTTAACCGAATCCGGCCATACCATGTGTTTGTCGAGCTCAATGCCAATGGCTTGTGTTTTTGATGGAATGGCTTTGATATCCACCTTCGGCGGCACAACAGGCCGGTCGACAATCACCTTGGGATGTGGGTCTGCATCAATGACATGTGCTTTGACCGCAGCTGACATTAACCGTTGGCGTAGATCAATATAATAAGGTAGGTAAAGATCAAGCTTGTAACTTCTTTCCGACCATTTTTGCATCACGGTCGAAACGCCAAGCAAGATGAGACGAGGAAAAATACCATAGATTAATAATGCACCTAATAAAAAGCTGGCCCAGGCTGTTCGTGTTTCGTTATTTTGTTCACTGACGCCAATGCGACTTGCAGCAATTTGATTAATATCTGGTGCAATCAATCCAAGATACTCAATGGGCACCGCTAAACTTTGCGTTAATGCAGGCAAACTGCTCTCAGAAAGCAAAGTAGTGCCCCAAATAAAATTGTATTGTCTTGCGACCATGAGCAATATCAGCATGACCAAGCCTGAGGCAAGATAGGTCAGCCAGAATTTATGTGTCAATACACTGAAGCGCCACTTACCTATGTTGCCTGTTAAGCAGCATTGCCACCATGCGCTTGAGGCCAGTGATTCTCTGGAGTCTTTTTTCTTTTCTCGATAGGGTAACCAGCTAACCAATTGAGCTGCAACGCCTGTGCTTAGCCGTTGCATATTGAACGTAATACCGACAACCCATAGTAAAATGGATAACAAATTGAACCCCAACAATACGACTAACAACCAGTAAATATTGAGCGAGGCGGATTCCCCCACGGCATTAACGGCAGCTAGAACGCCTAATATGGCCGCGGCGATTAGAGAAATCCGACAGGCGCGTTTAAATAATTCGTGCGGGTGCTGCAACGTTTTGGTCAGTTCATTATCTTGAATCAATCGCTGAGAGCGTGCTTTAAGCCGGTGGATAAACGTTGAGTATTCAAAATTTGTATCGGAGTGATGGTCAGTGTCTGCAACACTGGCATACGACAAGTCTTTACCTTTAGTTGTTTCAATATGACGCAATTGTTCTATGCGTACCAAGTCTACAAATTTATATTTTTTTACTACCATTTAATGAATGAGCTTAAGGACATAAAACAAAACAATTTATTTTTACCTATTTGACTATCTATGGTGAAGTATTATCAGAAGGAAAAACACGACGCAAAACAAGTTACAATTATTCTAGTCAATATTAATAGGAACTTTCATGAAGCCGGTTGTGATTTTTAGGTATTTAGCGATAGAAGGCCCCGGCTATTTTGCCACATTTCTCGATAACAATCATATTCCCTGGCAGCTTATTAAAATAGACGCGGGTGAAGCACCTCCAGTCAGTATTGACCAATATAGTGGGCTGGTTTTTATGGGCGGCCCGATGAGCGTCAACGATGAACTGCCCTGGATACCCCCAACACTGGCGTTAATACGACGTGCAATAGCTCAGGACATTCCTGTGTTGGGTCATTGCCTGGGTGGGCAATTAATGTCAAAAGCTTTGGGTGGTGTTATTAGCAGCAGTCCGGTCAAAGAAATGGGGTGGCACAAAGTTGATGTGGCGGATAATCCAGTCGCTCGTCAATGGTTGAATCAACTCAAAACATTTGATTCGTTTCACTGGCATGGTGAAAACTTTACCTTGCCAGATGGGGCTGCGCGATTGATTTCTAGTCGTTATTGTGAAAATCAAGCATTTGCATTGGGTATTCATCTGGGTATGCAGTGCCATGTGGAAATGACGCAAGCGATGGTGAAAGAATGGTGCATAGAAAATAGCAAGGACATTGCTAGCCCAAGCGGCTCATCCGTGCAAACAGCCGATGAAATTTTAGAAAACTTAGCCGGACGGGTATCGGCTTCAAACAAAATCGCAGAACTACTTTATACCAAATGGATTGCTGGGTTGAAACATTAGGAGCCGCCGATTTATTTTGAATTAAACGGCTGCCATTGATTATCAATAAAGACTTCCAGTGGCTGAAAATTTGCTTTGTAACTCATTTTTCGATTTTCCTTAATCCAGTATCCTAAATAAACATAAGGTAAATTTAATTCACGGCATTGCTCAATTTGCCACAAAATGTTGTAAGTGCCAAAACTGGCGTTGAGAGTCTCGGGGTCATAAAAGGTATATACCGCCGATAACCCATCGTTCAGCTTATCAATAACACTCACCATACGTAATTGTTCACCCACATGAAACTCAATTAATTCCGTATCGACATTGCTCTGTAATAGAAAGTCTTGATACTGTTCACGATTGTCATAATCCATGCCGCCAAGATTATGACGCATGGATTGATAGCGCTGATAAAGCGCAAAATGTTCTGGATTGAATTTTAACGCTTGTGGTGTTGCAATGATTTGTTGGTGGCGTTTCCAAGTGCGGCGTTGCGAACGATTGGGTGAAAATTGATTAACGTTAGTACGTGCCGGGATACATGCATGGCAGTCATCACAATCTGGACGATAGGTAAAACACCCACTACGGCGAAAACCGACACGGATTAATTTCTCATAGATGCGGGCATCAATCAGATGGTCGGGTGTTGCCACTAAAGAACGTGCTGGTCTATCAGGAAAATAGCTGCATGGATAAGACTGTGTGGTATGAAACTTTAGTGTCGAAGCTCGAGTATCATTCATTATAGTTATAATCAAACTGCCATTTCCCTGTTTGTGCAGAGCGAATTACCAGCTTATCTAATTTTTGACTAAATTCTTTTCGTGGAATCTCCCTTGCGCCAAAGGAGGCCAAATGTGAGGTTCTCATCTGGCAATCAATCATGCCAAACCCCCAAGCTTGCAATTGCCGAGCTAGATGCACAAAAGCAATTTTGGAAGCGTCGGTCTCGCGTGAAAACATCGACTCGCCAAAGAACATTTGCCCGATAGCAATGCCATAAAGCCCACCAATCAGTCGACTATCTTGCCACACCTCGACAGAGTGCGCCAATCCCATATCATGCAGTGTAACGTAAGCGGCAATCATTTCAGAGTGTATCCATGTGCCTGCTTGCCCTTTGCGTGGTTCGGCGCAAGCTTGCATGACTTGAAAGAAATCACTATCCACGCAAACCTTATAGTTGCCTTTCTTTAACGTTTTATTTAATGAACGGGAAACTTTTAGTTCATTAGGAAACAACACCATACGCGGATCAGGACTCCACCATAAAATAGGGTCGTCCTGATTAAACCACGGAAAAATCCCATGGCGGTAGGCCGCGAGTAGGCGCTCAGGCGAGAGATCGCCGCCCGCAGCAAGTAGGCCGTTTGGTTCAATGAGTGCTTTATCCAAAGCAGGAAAAGTCTTGTCTGAAGTAAGCAAAGGAATCATGGTTTTGTTTAAAAAAATCAATTTTATTTATATTAACTTGATGCAGATCAAAACTTGCATAAACATAATTTCATACTATCACTCCCAGTTTAAATTTATAAAAAAAACAGAAAGACTTAGGCTTTATCACTAAAAAGGGAGAGGAAAAATGAAACATACTTTTGGCAAGAAACAGTTGGCGCTTAGTATTATTGTCGGCTCGTTTGCCATCGTTGCGGCTACGTCTGCATCACAGGCTTCAGCTCACTCAGTAACAGAGAGAGTGAAACAATTAGAAAATCAGTTACAAGTCATTCAGAATCAATTGAATCAGATAAAAGCTGAGTCAAAAAAAGAATTGGAGCAAGCTACTCAAGCAAAAGATACGGCCATACAAGCAAGAGATACTGCCCTACAAGCAAAAGACCAGGCTATAGAAGCTACAGAACAAGCAACCTTAGCCGTAACTCGTGGAGATAATCAGGATCGTAAGAGCCGCATGCTATTTTTCCGTGGTGGTTTTGCACACGCCATGCATGGCCGTAATGGCGTAACCTTGCAAAGCAACGTAGCACCTCTTGGCGCTCAAGAGCAGGGCGATAGAGATGCATGGTATGTTGGTGCGGGGTTTGACTGGCGTCTGACTAGAGATGTGTGGGGTGCTATGGCGAGAACCGATGTTTTTGCCGAACTAATGTTTGAGTACAAACGATTCGGTGGCCAACAAGGCAACGTACTCGCCAATTCACCCACCCAATTGGCAGGCCCGGTGTTGGGAGCGACCGTAGCACAAAATCCACGTAATGTGACG
>JAJFJH010000472.1 GCA_021774155.1 Nitrosomonas sp. | reverse complement strand
CGTCCAATCGCTTCCTGAATTTCTGATCTTCTTTCCTCAAGCTCTTCAATCTTTTCAGTTAGCACTTTTATCTGAGAAGGCAGTGCATCCGGGTCAATTTCTTCAGCCTCCTTAATAAGGACGTCTATAGTAGAACCACCGCTTAAATCAAGCAGCTGCTCTTCAAGATTATTAATCTTTTCCTGAATAGCACGTGCCCGTTCGGACAGCTTTTCTAATTTTTCCAGCTCTTCATATTCTGAACATCCCGCTTCCTTGCAAAGGTCATTTAAATAGGATTCAGATGATTCGATAGTAGTACGGGCATCAGTAATGCTCTCTTCTTTTTCACTTCTCTGGTGTTTAAGCTGCTTTAAAGTTGCGGAATCTTCCAGGGCCTTTTTGAGTCTTACATTTAATCCTGCAACAGCCTGTTCAGCAGGCAATTCACGGAGATCCGGAGCAATACTATCTACAAGAGATTTAACATCCGTGGTAAACTTCTCCCCATCACTTTTTATACCATCAATTCGCTTTTCCAGTAACTTTATTTGATCTCTCTTCTTGAATAGCTCCTCAACTTTCGCCAGGACTGTATTTGCCACAGTAGGGGTGGTTTCTTTAGAAAGTCTGAGTACCTTTATGGCATCTGACCAATCAGACTGCCATAGTGAAAACTCCGCAACTGAGTCTTCTTTGTTCTTTATTGCATCTGAAAGGCTGCCCTGAAGTTGACCCGCTTCTTTCTCTAATTCTTTACGACTCCTATTGTTTCCCTCTATTAAATCTATCACTGTCAGGCAGCGATCTATCAGGGAGAAAAGAGTTTGCTCCGGGCCGGTAGATTTTTCTCCAAGGCCCTCAAGACATTCATTTAAAGCAGTGCGCTGATCATCTATAAGTGATTTAAGAGTATCAATGTGGTTTTGATCTGTTCTAAGTTTTTCTATTTGCTGTACAAGCCTGTTTTGTTTTGTAATCCATGAGCGCATCTCTTTTGGGGAATGAGGCGTAACTCCGGAGTCCTGCCACAAATCTGACCATTCTTTCTGAAGACTAGTGCTATTGTATTCAACCTTATCAAGTTCGTTTTTTAACGAAGCAAGTTCCGTAGAATACTTCTCTCCCTGAGATAGCAACTCCGCCTGCTGTGCTACTCTATCAGCCTCTCTTCGCAGGCGATCAGCCAGTTCATCGGCTTCAACCACGCTCTTTTCATAGGCTGTATCAAGAGAATTTACGGAATTATAGGAGGCTGCTTCTTTTTTTACATCTTCACTATCGAGCCAGGCACGTTTGATTAATATCCAGCCTTCTTCACGATGTCTTCTTGTCTCATTAAGGTCTTCTTCTGAAGGAACTATCCCTGATAGTCGGATCTCCCTAAGCTTGCTTTCTATATCGATCTTCCTTTCCTGTTCTGTTGTTAGTCGATCCTTAATTCTGTTTGATTGTGATTCAAGATCGTTAAAACTTTTATCAAAGCGATCAACTGTGTCATCTGAAGGAATGGGCAGGGACTCCAGTTCTTCAAGTGTTCCGGTCCAGAGCCCAAGTTTATTCAGGTTAATTTCAGACTGTGTTTTATCATTTTGCAGATCAGAGACTGCTTTTTTAAATTCACTATCGATATCACCATGTTTCTGTGCACTTGTAACGGCATGTCGGAGTTTGCCGGCATTACGAGGAGCCGCAAGGTTATTCAATCCTTCTTTTTTGGCGGTAAGTTGTTCTTCCAGACTCCTGACATCCTTTGACCATCTTTTTTGGTTGTCTATCAATGCCTGATATTTATTGCCAAGCTCCTGAACTCTTACCCTCCTGGCTGCTGAAATGCTTAGTTCTTTAATATCCTTAATCGAGTGGCCAGGATAGATATCTTCAATGATGGCCTTTGTCTCCTCAGACAGGATATCCTTTTCTCGCTCCAATCCGGGCATGTCAGTAAGTGCCTTGCGGTGACTACCCAGCTTTTCGTGGATTGCAGTAATGTTCTCTTCCTGCTGAAGTAAAGCTTCCGGTACACTCAGGGAGTCAATCTTTCCATTGATTTGCTTCAGACGTTCTTCTTCTCTGTTTAAGGTTTCTTTTGCGCTCGTTAGTTTTTCATAAACTTTTCGTCGTTTTTCACCGAAGTCGGGTGGTAATATTCTGACTTCCCCAATTGCTAAAAGTTCGGCTTTAGGTTCTTTAATTGCTCCAATCTTAGGGATCGCTTTCTGTAACCGTTCAAGACGAGTTATTTCGTTTGTAAGTCTGCCGAGTTCTTCGCCAAGTTTTACTTTTATCTTCTCTGCATTTTTTAGATTTGAGTCATGCTCCGCCCATTCCCTACCGGACAGAGATGATTTTGAACTCTCTTTTTTTGCTTCTTTGTAGTCGCTGATTGCCTTGTTGATTATCTGGGTGCTTCCCCTGGATCGAAACAGAGCAGAGGCATCATCCTCAAGACTTTGCATGATTTCATGTAAATGAGTTCCTCCCATGCTGGCTGCAAAAAGACTTTCACCAACATTGCCGCCGCCTTTAAGAATATCTTCCCCGCCTCTTACCAAGGCCATGTGATTGATGCCAAACATTGAA
>JAJFJH010000471.1 GCA_021774155.1 Nitrosomonas sp. | reverse complement strand
ATTTCTTGTTACCCAGCGGATGCTGGAAATGTTCAAAAGAAAAGATAAAAAAGGAAGCACATAAATGTCTGCAGATTTAGTTGCTCTCGCATATTTAGTTGCCTCAGTTTTCTTTATATTGGCGCTAAAAGGTTTAAGTTCTCCGTTATCGGCTCGTCGCGGTAATCTCTTTGGCATGCTTGGCATGGCAATTGCCGTTGTTACGACCTTAACCATCACTGAGAATTGGATGTTGATTCTTGGTTGTATCTTGGTTGGTGGTTCTATCGGTGCAATAGTGGCAAAGCGTGTGCAAATGACTGCGATGCCAGAATTAGTTGCCTTCATGCACTCATTAGTTGGTTTGGCTGCGGTATTTATTGCTATAGCGGCAGTTAATAACCCGGTTTCTTTTGGGTTGCCAGCAGTGCTACCAATGGGCAGTAAGCTTGAGTTATTTCTCGGCACATTTATTGGCGCTATGACGTGGTCTGGTTCGGTCATTGCCTTCATGAAATTATCAGGACGTATGAGTGGGGCGCCGGTTGTTTTTGGTGGGCAACACCTACTGAATTTAGTGTTAGCTATTGTGATGATTGGCTTTGGCTTATGGTTCTTCTTTAGTGATACCACTCACTGGACCGCCTTTATTGTCATGACTTCCATTGCATTTATACTGGGTTTTCTTATCATTATTCCTATCGGCGGGGCGGATATGCCGGTTGTGATTTCAATGCTGAATTCCTATTCAGGTTGGGCTGCTGCTGGCATTGGCTTTTCTTTAGGAAATCCAATGTTGATTATTGCCGGCTCGTTGGTTGGTAGTTCGGGTGCTATTCTGTCGTACATTATGTGTAAGGCCATGAACAGGCCGTTTCTATCGGTTATTCTGGGTGGTTTTGGCAATGATGGTGGAGATGTGTCAGCTGATGATGGCGCACAAAAAACGCATCGTAGTGGTAGTGCAGAAGATGCTGCATTCCTATTGGGAAATGCAGATACTGTAGTTATTGTCCCAGGATATGGTTTGGCAGTTGCCCGCGCACAACATGCGGTTAAAGAGCTAACTGAAGTCTTGCTTGAACAAGGCGTCAATGTTCGTTTTGCGATACATCCAGTGGCGGGGCGTATGCCGGGGCACATGAATGTATTATTGGCAGAAGCAGAAATTCCATACGAGCAAGTGTTGGAAATGGATGAGATCAATAGTGACTTCTCAAATACTGATGTTGTATTAGTGCTCGGTGCTAACGATGTTGTGAATCCTGCGGCGTATACAAAAGGTAGCCCTATTTATGGTATGCCCATTCTAGATACACATAAAGCGGGTACTGTCATGGTGGTTAAGCGTAGTATGGCTGCTGGATATGCAGGTCTAGACAATGAATTGTTTTATATGAATAAGACAATGATGGTGTTTGGGGATGCTAAGAAAGTGGTGGAGCATATGGTTAAGGCATTGTAATTATAGTTAAAATCGGCTCTTAGTTTTCACCATTTCTTATAAAAAACCGTTGTGACTTTTAGTCATAACGGTTTTTTTTGTGCTTGTGGGATTACTCAAGTACCTTCAAAGGTTGAGGGCTGGCAACACCAAAACCCTGCGCAAAATCTATACCTAATTCACGAAGCTTAACAATGATGTCATCGGTTTCGACCAGTTCAGCAATTGTTTGAACCTTGATTGTTTGCGCAATGCGGTTAATCGCAATAACCTTTGCTAAATCTTTTTCGTCTTTCAGAATGTTCCAAACTAAGCTGCCATCAATCTTAATAAAATCAACTTTTATTTTTCTTAGTAAGTCTAAAGAATCACGGTTGTGATTAAAGCTACACAGAGAAACTCGACATCCAAGTTGTCGAGTTTGCTGGACGAATCGTAGCGTTTCAGCTGGGTTCGATAGTGCATCAGATTCTTCAATCTCAAAACAGATTGCGTTTGCGGATATTTTGGCTTTTTGTAATTGTTCATGAACGAATGCGGGGAAGCTTGTGTTTTTAATTGTATCTTTAGACACATTAATGCTGAATAACGATTTGGATGATGCTTTGTGTGCAGATAACCACTGCACAATGTGGCTAACAACCCAGCAATCAAGTCGTGACATCATCTTGTATTTTTCAACAAAAGGTAAAAATGCGCCGGGTGGCATGAGATTGCTTTCTTCCTCGGTCATACGAATTAAGATTTCATGCATCTCATATGATTCGGTATCAGCCTTTATAGCCATAATTTTTTGGCAATAAAGACTAAATTCGCCGCCATCAATGGCTCGGATAATACGACTGGCAGATACACCAGAATTAGTTGCTTGTTTGTCTTGGCTCTTGTTGCTTGTAATGGTCGGTGTACTCGTATTACCTGTTTTATTAGAAGTGTTGTTTTGTGGCGTCGCTATTTTACATTTTTCTGGTGATCGAGGTGTGTACTGTGTGTAAAATCCAATTACTTTGCCTTTACTGTCAAAATGTGGAATGAACTGTTCTGTAAGAACAAAAGATTGGCCTTTTGCAGATTTCTGTAGACGTTCGTTAAATACGGTCTCACCCGCTAAAATATCTTTTATACAATTTTTAACACTCGTATAAAATGATTCATTTGAGAATGTATGTAGAAATTGCCCATCAATTTGATTTGCATTTAATCCAAACCACTTACGGTATGTATAATTGTGGTAACGGCAACGTTGTTCAACATTAAAATAGGCAAGTAAAGTCGGAAAATTTTCGTCAAAGACTTGCAATCTCATTTTGCTTTCTGAAGTTGTTTTTTCAGCCCATAGGCGGTGTTTGATCTCGTTAGCAAGCCTTTCCTTGCTAGTTATTAATTGCTTCTCAAGGGTATTGATCTGACTATTTGCTTGCGCAATTTGGCTAATCATAATAAAAATTGATATGATTAGAGTGCCCCACAAACCAGCAATCCATTCTTTATCAATGTCGGTAATAAAATATATGGCGATAATTAGTAATGCTATTGCCAAAACTGCCAAGCTAACAGTAATGTAGGGTTTTGTCGCGCTAAAAAAAACAGGTTTCCGCATGAACTTATTCCTTGATAAAGCGAATATGAACAGTATTTATTTTGTAGCTGGTACTTGCTTATATTCGCCAAGTCTATAATTAGAGCTTACTCAGAAAGTAGCATTGCATATATCTCGTAAAAAAATAAATCATTAACTGATTGATTTATTGTATCTTTATTAATCTAGATTAGAGGGTTACTAAAAATTAGTTCATATTTAGATAATTTTGTTTG
>JAJFJH010000048.1 GCA_021774155.1 Nitrosomonas sp. | reverse complement strand
CGAAGAGCCGGCATACTCGCCTCCTTGGTCAAAGGGGGAGATGTCATGCAGAAAACTCTCCGGCCATCTATACGCGTTTCTTCCTACAATGTACACCCTAAGTTATTGAACGCACGATGGTTTTTGTGGGGAGCCGTCAGGAAGCGTCCCCTTTTTATGCACGCCTTTGTGCTATGTTGCAGTCTTTGCTGCTTTCCGGCGATTCTTGATCATTTCAACAACGGCCTTCAATGCGGCGATATCGTTTCCAAGATCTATTGCGGTGGGGACCGTTGCTGCTTTTGCCGACGAGGGATCGTGAGCCGTAACCACGTCGCAGCTCCTTTTGTGTAGCTTGTCAATCGCCTCGTATTCTGCACGATCGAAGCCCACGACGTCCTCAAGTGAATCCACGCGAATCCAGTCTCGATATCGCTTCACCACTCCATTGAAAACAACGTCCTGAATGACCCGCTCAAGTGTCGCTCGCAGCCGATCATACTGGTGCCGCATTTCGCCGATCTCTTTTTCGCCTGGATATGTTGGCCACACCTTTGCGATCTTGCTTTTCGCCTGTTCGAGGGCGTTGATACGTGCTTTATAACCTTGATGATCCCAAGGAAGACCATCATTCACGCAGCCAGGGGAGCCACCTTGCCACTCCAAAAACGACATTGAATTCGGAATTCCTACAGCCTCAATTTCGTCGCATAACTGTCCCAAAAACGAGGTATCGTGAGTGAATACTACGACTTGCCGAATCTTCGCCTCCTTTACCAGCCTGCGTGCGACGTCACGCCGTCGCCAATGATCTAAGGAAGAAACCGGATCATCGAAGACAATTCCACATGAATGGTTGGCGAGAGCCAACTCCGCAAAAAACGAACCCAAAGCGATTGCGCGCTGCTCACCCTCGCTCAATATCTCGTCGATCTTGTTCGTAGTTGGAAGGTCGAGCAATAGCTGATGAAACATTTTTCCGCGGACACTTCGTTCGTTTAGCTTCGTCTTGATGTGCCAAATACCCAATGCGTTGAATTCTTCATCGAGAGCCTTCCGAAGCTCGTCGGTAACTGCGATAGTGGCAAACTCCTTCGATTTATCCGAAATTGGCCGGGTCTTCAGGCTTGATCGGCACTTCTCGAGCGCAGCCTTTTTCTTCATTCGCTCAAGTAATGCAATGACCACCTTCAAACTCTTGGCCAGACTTTTCCGCGCAGAAAGTTCACCCATTTCTTTCTCGAGCTTCTTTCGCTTCTCCTCGTCCGCTGCCCTCACCAGTGTCCGATATGCTTTGAGTTGATTGGCGGCAAGCTGCCGAACTCGTGTCCTAGGGGATTCAATTAGCGCGGGGATCGAGTCCCATTCTGATGTTTCCAAACCATTGAGCATCGAGTCCCTTCGTGAATCAATCGAAGCCTGGAATTCGGTGATCGTTGGGGGAACCGAGTCGTCCAGCGCATTTAGTTCATCGCAGAGGGCTTCTTCAGCGGTAATCTGCAAATCAGCCACTTCGATCTTGCCCTTTTCTGTTTCGACCTTTTTGCGAGCTATGTCGGCGGTCTTTGCGACATCGTTCTTGATGTACGCGTCAAATCGTTTGAGGCGATGACTCCCGGTTTCCGGCAAGTCTTCTTGGCAAAGAGGACAGACCTTACCCTCGGTAGACAGCGGGAACTCCTCTCCCGGAAATGCAGCTTCGGTCGAGTAGCGCCTCGCTGCTTCAAAGAGAAGCTTCCAAGACTGATCGCCAGTTCCCGGAAGCAATTCTTCACCAGCACGCAACGCGTCTGCTGCCTTTTTTTCGGCGGCTTCTGCAGCATTCTTCTCGGCATTGAGTTTCTGTAACTTTTCAACTGCTCCAACGCCGACCCAAACCAGAGGTTTAGCCAGCTTCTCTGCGTAAGTTTTCAAACGCATCGCCGAAAGACGAGACTCCTCAGCCTTGGCCAGAGGATTGGCTTCCTTCAGAGCTGTTTCGAGCTCGGCGATCCGTTTGGTGTCGTCTTCTGTGATTGTTCCGAGAAAAGTAATCGCATCCGCGTCTGACTTGACGGAGAGATTTTCGATGACTTTGCCGACTTCTGCTTCACCAAGGAGATGGTCTAATGGAAGTTTGCTGACGTCGACACCCTCGATTTCCGCTTCGAGCTTCTCCGAGATTTTTGGAAGAACCTGATTTGCGAGGTTCTCAACAATATCAAGGCCGTAGGGGAGGTAAGCGAGATCTTGATCCGCCGTGATGTATGAGCGCGCGCACTTCGAATCGAAGACGGAAACTGTGGAGAGGCGATTGGGTGACGTCCCGTCTCGTGACCATTCGACTTCTTCGGAAGTGCCACCAACTTTTACATCGAATTTTGCCCTCGGTTCTTTCGTAGCCGCCGTCGGATCATTTGCATTTGGGTGAATCGGCTCAGATTGATCTCTCGCCCGGCAGGCTCTCTTCATGACGCGTACATACCCAGACTTACCCGATCCATTTCCTCCGTAGATCACGGTTATTCCAGATTCCGAGAAAGTCAGCTTGTGGTCACTTGGAATCTGATTAACGTTCTCCAGTTCACGCAACGCGACGAGAGTAACTGTCTCTGTAGGGACGAGTTCGGCGGGAAGGTGCTCGTTGGCCAATGGCACCGCCTCCACGGGATACTCGGCCTCTATCTCATTCTCCATCTTGAGAAGCGTGTAGAGATCGGAGTAGTCGGCTTCTTCCAGTCCAGCTTCTTTCTGGAAGAGGCGTCGACATGCATCCCGCTGCCACGAGGAAAGAGATTCAGTCCACTTTAGAATGTCGTTAAGGAGGGCCATCTAGTTTTCCGACTTTGTAATCTGTTTCGCTAC
>JAJFJH010000470.1 GCA_021774155.1 Nitrosomonas sp. | reverse complement strand
TTATACTCGTCATATCCTAAGTTATTAAATGCCCCAAGATAATGTTTTTTCTTATTTTTTCTTCAAACGCAGATATACTCCGGACAACAGTTTATTAGTATATATGATCAAACTTTTTTTAAACCAGATCAAACTGTCTTTCACTGCTATTCTTTGAATGGCAAAAGGGTCCGATCTCTCCGTGGCAACGCCATGGTCCGTTGTAAAAAGCGCCCTGTAGCCAGTGGCTTTCGCTGTCTTTATTGCACCGTCATTATATCTTCCGAACGGCCAGCACAGAGCAATACATTCCCCGCCAAGCTGTGTTTCAATTATGTTTTTGGATTCACGCAATTCATCTGAAAGATCGTCCTTGGACAACAGATGACATTTTACATGATTTTTAGCATGTGAATAAAATTCCACCAGGCCGCTTTCCCGCATCTCCCGTATTAACTCCCAGTTAAGGACAATAGCCGCCCCCTGCTTATTTCCGATCAGAGAAACGGATTCCTCATGCGTTGGAACGGATTTATTAGACGACCATCTGGTTTTGGACGCTTCCTCAATCCAGTTTCCCACAATAAATATTGTGGCTTTAATATCATATTTTTTAAGCAGCGGATATGCATAAATATAGTTATCAAGCCAACCGTCGTCAAAAGTAATCATTACAGCCTTTTCTTTCAGCTGCAAGTCACCCTTTATATAAGACAGCAGTTCATCGGTGTTCAGAGTTCTATACCCGGCTTTATTTAGATACTGCATCTGCAATTCAAACGTCTCGGGCGTAACTGTTACCATGTCCCCTTCATGGTTATTGACATGGTGATACATTAATACAGGAACAGGTTTCATCAGCTGTCTCTTTTTAATAAGGACAGATAAATTTTGTACATATCCTCACACATTTTATCCGCAGAAAATTTCTGCAATGCGATATCTCTTCCTTTAATACCCATCATCCTCCCCCGATCATCTGACTGCAGCACCTTTATCAATGCCTTCGCCAGGTCCGAAGGACTGTCCGGTTTTACAAGGTACCCGTTTTCGCCGTCCGCTATTAACTCTCCGACTCCTCCGACGTCTGTTCCTATGACGGGTTTTCCCATGGCCATTGCCTCTATAAATGAAGTCCCGAGCGCCTCCTGGAGGGTAGGCAATACAAAGACATCAATTGACTTCAGTATGTCCGGCACATCATTTCTTAATCCGAGCATAAAAACTTTATCACCCAATCCAAACTCTTTGAGCATGCTTATAATATTTGCTTCCTGTGGACCGTTACCGGCTAAAACAAAAACAGTTTCAGGTATCTCTTTCAAAACATCCGGTATAGCCTCCAGCAGGATGTGGTGACCTTTCTTTTTTCTAAGGATAGCGACCATTCCGACCAGAGGAATTTCAGCATTAAGCCCGAGTTCTTTACGAAGGCTTTCGTTCGCACTGTCCGGATTAAAACTATCCAGGTCAACACATGTGTGAACAGCGGTCACCTTTGACGCAGGGACACCTTCACTTATCAAGTAGTTCCTGACATACTCACTTACCGTTACTATTTTATGTGCCAGATAATTATATGTAAACTTGGATGTTATCGGCAGCGCCAGGTGCCGTGTCCTGACCACAGCAGGCTTCCTGCCGGACAGTCGTCCCGCTACACCAGCGAGAAGAGTGTCCCGTCCGCTGTGAGTATTCACTATGTCGATGTTTTCATCCTTAATCAGTTTCATAATTCTTTTTACAGCAAAGACGTCATAGCTCTTCTTCATCACACAGGTTTTAACCTCAATACCCGCCGCCTCAGCCTTTTCACCGAGCACACTCCCGGGCTGGCAGAGAATAATAATCCGCACACCGAGTCTAGTCAGCCCGACGGATTCACGAAATGTCCTCACCTCCTGCCCCCCCCAGCCTTTAGAGGATTCCGTATGAAGTACAGTTATTTTATTTTCATCATTCATTACAATTCATTTTTTGCTAACAAAGCGACATCCTTCGTGATGTTTAAGGCATTTGAAATAATAAGTAGTGATACCTTAGCATAGTTATTATCCTGCCTGAATATATCTTTAGACTATGCTCAATAAATTAAAAAAAGCCTTAAACCAAATCCAATCATCCATCACATTAGTTATTATTTCAAATGTCTTAAACATCACGCCACAAGACTTATGCAAAATTTATTTTCAGTTATTTTAATAACTTATTCTGCTTTATTAAGCCCAGGACATCCTCCGGGGAAATACTATCTACATGAGGTCCCTTCTTAAGCATAAACTGTTTTAGGTCCCTGTGCATCCAGTTCGCAACAGATGCCGTCCCTCCCCAGAGTGAAACAGTCGAAATATTCACACTGGCACCAATATGCATCGAACCACCCTCTCCGCATATCAGGAGATCCGACTCATCCACAAGAGCAGCAAAGTCCATTATTTTGTCCACCTCATCAAAATATACCGCGTTATCCATCCTCTGCGATAAACTCACCGCATCATCCTTATCAGCTGGAATAGATGTAATTATAAAAACCGCATTATACTCCTTTGCAATCAGCCCGGCCGCGTCTTTGTACCTTTCAACAGGCCATCTTGTATCAGGTCTGTTATTGCTTATGTTTATAACAATTATATTCGCCGCGTCCCTCACATTGTTATTTTTAAAAAAATCATCTACTCTTGCTTTTGATTTGTCCGGGATTTCAAAACTAATATC
>JAJFJH010000469.1 GCA_021774155.1 Nitrosomonas sp. | reverse complement strand
TAGGTCTCCGAGGGGACGCTCGGGAAATTCGCCTGCACAGACGCTACAAATAGCAGTCCGCAGACAAACATTATTGTCCTCAGCCAATACTTGGCAACCATGTTTCTCTCCTTTGTTGTTCTAAATCTTCTTTCAACAGTGCTGCTTCCATTTACGTTCCATAGCTCGTGGATTCTTCTTGGCCACTTTCCTCTAATACCACGGAATAGCCCTATTCTCTCAACAGGCATAATCGCCAGACTACTTAGTCATATGGGGACTGTCAAGAGAATAATTATTGACAAATTACGCTTAAAGCGCCTGCTCACTTCCTTGTTCTTTTCCAATGCTTCCATCATCACTACTTTGAACTAATGAAGACATATCCGGCAGAATCTTTTGCTTACGTCGTGCATTATGGAATGACAATCCAGTTCCCGCGGGAACAAGTCTTCCAACAATTACATTTTCCTTTAAGCCACGCAAGTCATCTTTTTTACCCATAATAGCTGCTTCTGTAAGCACCCTTGTTGTTTCCTGGAATGAAGCTGCTGATATAAATGAATCTGTTGATAATGATGCTTTTGTAATACCCAATAGCATAAATTCATAAGTTGCAGGCAATTTCTTTTCAGCAATTAATCGTTCATTTTCCACAAGAAGATCCGCTTTCTCAACCTGTTCACCCGGAATAAAGTTAGAGTCACCAGCACTAACGACCTGCACTCTGCGTAACATCTGACGGACAATGACTTCAATATGTTTATCATTAATCTTCACGCCTTGCAAACGATAAACATCCTGAACTTCGTCGGTAATATAACGCGCTAGCGCTTCAACACCTTGCAATCGCAAAATATCGCGGGGATCAGCAGGACCATCAACGATACTCTCGCCCTTATTGACCACTTGGCCATCATGAGCCATCACATGTTTATCTTTGGTTATCAGATATTCGTGCGCTACACCTTCCATATCAGTAATAACTAAGCGTTGTTTACCTTTGGTATCTTTACCAAATGATACCGTTCCTGTAACTTCCGCTAACAATCCAGCATCTTTTGGCGACCTTGCTTCAAACAGTTCTGCCACACGCGGCAAACCACCTGTAATATCTCGCGTTTTAGAGGTTTCCTGTGGAATTCTTGCAAGCACCTCACCCACGCTAACTTGCTGACCATCACGCACAGTAATAATTGATCCAATCTGGAATGTAATACTCACAGGCAAATCATTGCCTGCAATTTTTATTTCATTTTCCTCGTCGTCAAGGAATTTAACAAGTGGACGAACGCCTTTAGACTGTGCAGTTCCACGTCGTTTTGGATCAATCACAACTAAGGTAGACAAGCCTGTCACTTCGTCAATCTGCTTAGCTACCGTTGCGCCTTCTTCTACATTTTCAAATCGCACTTTACCCGTAAACTCGGTAATAATAGGGCGGGTATGTGGATCCCAGGTTGTTAACACCTGCCCTGCTTTAACACTATCACCATCGCGTACTAATAGTGTTGCGCCATATGGCGCTTTATGGCGTTCTCTTTCGCGATTATTTTCATCATAAATCACGACTTCCCCACTACGCGAAATGGCTATTAGTTCATTTTGAGCATTTGTTACGTACCGCATGGTTGATGAGTAATGCACAACACCATTAGATTTACTTTCAACTTTACTAGCAACAGCTGTACGTGATGCCGCACCACCAATATGGAATGTACGCATTGTTAACTGTGTGCCCGGTTCACCAATCGACTGTGCAGCTATGACACCCACTGCTTCACCTACATTTACTGGTGTTCCGCGTCCCAAATCACGTCCATAGCATTTAGCACATAACCCATATCTAGTTTCACAGGTTAACGGTGTTCGCACCTTTACTTCATCAATTCCTAGTGCCTCAATGGTATCCACAGCTTCTTCATCAAGCAAGGTGCCTGAAGGAAACACCGCTTTTTGATTTTCTAGATTAATGACATCATTGATCACAACACGCCCAAGAATTCGTTCTCGGAGTGCTTCAATGATTTCACCACCTTCAACTAGCGCTTTCATAATGACGCCATTATCAGTATTACAATCATCTTCTATTACAACGAGATCTTGAGTCACGTCAACTAAACGACGCGTCAGATAACCAGAGTTCGCTGTTTTAAGCGCGGTATCCGCAAGGCCCTTACGAGCACCATGGGTTGAAATAAAGTACTGCAACACATTCAGCCCTTCGCGGAAGTTTGCGGTAATCGGTGTTTCAATAATTGAACCATCCGGCTTCGCCATCAACCCTCGCATACCTGACAATTGACGAATTTGTGCTGCAGAACCACGCGCACCAGAGTCAGCCATCATATAAATAGAATTGAATGATTCTTGCATCAAATCCTTTCCATTTTTATCCTTTTTAATCTCACTAGTAACCTGATCACGTATTGGCTCAACACCGAGCTGATCCATCATTGCCTTAGCAACCTGGTCACCCGCTCGCCCCCAAATATCAACCACCTTATTATAGCGTTCACCTTGTGTTACTAAACCGGATGTATATTGCATTTCGATTTCTTTAACTTCAGCTTCAGCTGCTGCGATTAAGGTGCCTTTTTGCGAAGGTGTCACCATATCATCCGAACAAATGGAAATACCGGCGCGGGTCGCATACGTAAATCCAGAATACATTAATTTATCTGCAAAAATAACCGTTTCACGAAGACCGCAACGTCTAAAACTTGCATTTATGAGCCTTGAAATTTCTTTCTTCTTAAGTGCCTTATTAAGGAGTGTGAACGGCAGTCCTACTGGAAATATTTCAAATATTAACGCACGACCTACAGTCGTTTCATAACGCGTAATTTTTTCAGTGCGCTCGCCCTCTTCATTCAGCTCAAACTCTTTGATCCGCGCAATGATTTTTGCATTAAGCTCAACATTGCGAGTCTCATAGGCACGTGATATCTCGGCAACATTTGGGAACATCATGCCCTCGCCTTTGGCGCCAATTTTCTCACGCGTCGCATTATATAAACCCAGAACAATATCTTGCGACGGCACAATAATCGGCTCACCATTTGCCGGTGATAAGACATTATTCGTTGATAACATGAGCGTACGACATTCCATTTGCGCCTCTAATGAGAGCGGCACATGAACGGCCATTTGATCACCATCAAAGTCAGCATTAAAAGCGGCACAAACTAAAGGATGCAGTTGTATTGCTTTACCTTCTATCAGCACTGGCTCAAATGCCTGAATACCCAGACGATGCAGTGTTGGCGCACGATTAAGCATTACCGGATGCTCACGAATCACATCTTCAAGAATATCCCATACAACCGGTGTTTCATTTTCTACTTCTCGCTTAGCCGCCTTAATAGTGCTTGCAATACCCATGATTTCCAACTTATTAAAAATAAACGGCTTGAATAACTCAAGCGCCATTTTCTTTGGCAAACCACATTGATGAAGCTTTAATTGCGGGCCAACAACAATAACCGAACGACCAGAATAATCGACACGTTTACCCAACAAATTCTGGCGGAAACGCCCACCTTTACCTTTGATCATGTCTGCCAATGATTTTAGTGCGCGCTTATTTGCGCCTGTCATGGCTTTTCCTCTACGGCCATTATCTAGCAATGAATCCACAGCTTCCTGTAACATGCGCTTTTCATTGCGAACAATAATCTCTGGTGCTTTTAATTCAAGCAATCGTTTCAAACGATTGTTACGATTAATGACGCGGCGATAAAGATCATTCAGGTCAGATGTAGCAAACCGGCCGCCATCCAATGGAACAAGTGGACGCAATTCTGGCGGCAGTACTGGCAACACTGCCAGAATCATCCATGTAGGTTTAATACCTGATTTATTGAAAGCCTCCAACACCTTTAGGCGCTTGGAAATTTTCTTCATTTTAGTTTCAGAGCCTGTACTTTCCATCTCACGCCTTAGATTCTCAATCTCAACATTGATATCCAAATTACTGAGTAGATCCCTAACGCCTTCAGCACCCATACAAGCACTAAATTCATCACCATATTCTTCGGTCTTTGCCAAATAATCATCTTCAATCAGTAATTGGCCACGAATCAAAGGCGTCATGCCCGGCTCCGTTACGACATAGGCTTCAAAATAAAGCACTCGCTCAATATCGCGTAGCGTCATATCTAAGACCATACCCAATCTTGAAGGCAATGATTTTAGAAACCAAATATGTGCGACAGGTGAAGCCAGTTCGATGTGGCCCATGCGCTCGCGGCGCACTTTAGACAAAGTCACTTCTACACCGCATTTTTCACAAATCACACCGCGATGCTTTAAACGCTTATATTTACCACAGAGACACTCATAGTCTTTTACCGGGCCAAAAATTTTGGCGCAGAAAAGGCCGTCTCTTTCTGGTTTAAATGTTCGATAATTAATGGTTTCTGGCTTTTTTACTTCACCATACGACCATGAGCGTATTTTTTCTGGGGAAGCTAGTCCGATCTTGATCGAATCGAACTCTTCTTTATGAGTAACCTGTTTGAATAGATCTAGCAGTGCTTTCATTCATCACTCCTGTTAATCAGGGGAAAATACAATAAATTATTATTTTGAGATATAGCTAATGGATCAATTATGATTGATCCAAATCGATATCCATACCTAACGACCGGATCTCTTTCACCAAGACATTAAACGATTCTGGCATACCAGCATCAATTTTATGATCGCCTTTAACAATGCTTTCGTATACTTTCGTACGTCCATTCACATCATCAGATTTGACGGTTAGCATTTCCTGGAGTGTATAAGCAGCGCCATAAGCTTCAAGTGCCCATACTTCCATCTCCCCAAAGCGTTGACCACCGAATTGTGCTTTACCACCAAGTGGTTGCTGTGTCACCAAACTATAAGGTCCTGTCGAACGAGCATGCATTTTATCGTCCACCAGATGATGTAATTTCAGAACATGCATATAACCAACAGTTACGGGACGATCAAAGGGTTCACCTGTTCTTCCATCATTCAAAGTTATTTGGCCTGATCTTGGCATATCTGCCAACTCAAGCATATCTTTAATTTCATCTTCCGTTGCACCATCAAATACAGGCGTAGCAAACGGAACACCATTAGTCAGGTTCTTAGCTAAGGTTAGAATCTCTTCATCAGTGTGACCAGAGAGATCCTCTTGTCTTCCACTATTATTGTAAACTTTCTCTAGAAACGCTCTAATTTCAGCATGCTTCTTTTCTGTACGCAACATCTCATTTATCTTGATACCCAAGCCTTTAGCAGCCCATCCCAAATGAACTTCTAGAATTTGTCCAACATTCATTCTTGACGGCACACCTAATGGGTTAAGAACAACATCAACTGGTGTTCCATCATCCATATAAGGCATATCTTCCAATGGTACAATTTTTGATATCACGCCTTTATTACCATGGCGTCCCGCCATCTTATCGCCTGGTTGCAAACGACGTTTAACTGCAATATAAATCTTAACCATTTTCTGCACGCCGGGCGGCAACTCATCACCCTGAGTCAGTTTTTTCTTTTTCTCATCAAATGCTGCATCAAACTCTTTACGCTTCTGTGCAATACTTTCTTTAACCTGTTCAAGCTGAATACTCGCATCTTCATCGGCCAAACGAATATCAAACCAATAATGTGGATCAAAACTACCCAGATATTCTTTTGTTATAACTGTGCCTTTGGTTAACTTCTGCGGGCCACCTGTTACTTTTTTATCAATGAGTAAGCGTTCGATTCTTTCAAATGCATCAATCTCAACAATTCGCATTTGATCTGCCATATCTTTCTTATAACGCAACAACTCATCATCAACGATTTGTTGTGCACGCTTGTCACGCTCGATACCTTCACGTGTAAATACTTGTACATCAATGACTGTGCCAGCAATACCAGATGGAACTCGCAAAGAAGTGTCTTTTACATCGGAAGCCTTTTCGCCAAAAATTGCACGCAAAAGCTTCTCTTCAGGCGTCAACTGCGTCTCACCCTTCGGGGTAACCTTACCAACCAGTACATCACCGGCTTCAACTTCTGCTCCTATGTACACGATACCTGACTCATCAAGACGACCAAGCTGTTGCTCTGATAAGTTTGGAATATCGCCAGTTATCTCCTCGGTCCCTAATTTAGTATCACGGCTAACCACTGACATTTCTTCGATATGAATTGAGGTAAAACGATCTTCTGCAACGACACGCTCTGAGATCAAAATAGAATCTTCAAAGTTGTATCCGTTCCATGGCATAAATGCCACCATCATATTCTGGCCTAGGGCTAATTCACCCATATCGGTAGACGCGCCGTCCGCGATCACATCATCGCGTTCAATATGGTCCCCGATTTTAACTAATGGATGTTGGTTAATGTTTGTGTTCTGATTTGATCGGGTATACTTAATCAGGTTATAAATATCTACACCGACTTCACCAGCTTGCGCTTCAGCATCATGCACTCGCACAACAATCCGGCCTGCGTCCACATAATCAACAATTCCGCCACGTACCGCCCTAACTGTTGTACCTGAATGTATGGCAACAACACGCTCAATACCTGTACCAACCAATGGTTTTTCTGCACGTAAACATGGCACTGCTTGGCGCTGCATATTCGAACCCATCAACGCCCTATTAGCATCATCATGTTCTAAGAAAGGAATTAATGAAGCAGCAACCGATACAATTTGAGCTGGCGCCACATCGACATAATCAATGCGATCAGGCGAAGATAAAGTAAACTCATTTTTTTGTCGACAAGACACGATATCGCTAGTAAATCTGCCCTGTTTATCCAGTTCAGCATTTGCTTGAGCAATCATAAACTGACCTTCTTCAATGGCAGACAAATAACTTACGTCATCAGTCACCTTACCATTATTAACTTTTATGTAGGGCGTTTCGATAAAACCATATTCATTAGTTTGTGCATACAGTGCCAACGAGTTTATCAGCCCAATATTTGGGCCTTCAGGTGTTTCAATCGGACATACACGACCATAATGGGTTGGATGCACATCACGCACTTCGAAGCCAGCGCGTTCTCTTGTTAAACCACCAGGCCCTAATGCAGAGATACGCCGTTTATGAGTTATTTCGGATAGCGGGTTCGTCTGATCCATAAACTGCGATAATTGGCTTGAACCAAAGAACTCTCTGGCTGCCGCTGAAACTGGTTTCGCATTGATCAAATCGTGCGGCATTAGGTTTTCTGATTCTGCTTGACTTAAACGCTCTTTAACTGCTCTTTCAACGCGCACAAGTCCCGATCTGAATTGATTTTCAGCAAGCTCACCTACCGAACGAACGCGACGATTACCCAAGTGATCAATATCATCAATTTCGCCACGGCCATTACGCAGTTCAACTAATATTTTAATGACTGCCAGAATATCTTCATTTGAAAGCGTTAATGGACCAGTAAGCTCTTCTCGTCCCACGCGACGATTGAATTTCATTCTTCCTACAACTGATAAATCATAGCGATCAGAAGAGTAAAACAACCCCCCAAACAGTGACTTGACAGCTTCTTCGGTTGGCGGCTCACCTGGGCGCATCATACGGTATATGGCAACTTGCGCTGACAGCTCATCAACTGTTTCATCTATTCTTAACGTCTGAGAAATATACGCGCCATGATTCAAATCATTGACATAAAGTGTATTAATCTTATCAATACCCACTTCAAGCAGTTTCTCAAGCGTAACTTCTGTTATTTCTTCATTAACTAATGCAATGACCTCTCCCGTTTTTTTGTCTATTACATTATGAGAAAGAATCTTTCCTAATAAGAAGTCTTCTGGCACTAACAGTTTATTTACTTTTTCTTGTTGTAACTCACGTACATGTTTTGCAGTTATCCGCTTATCTTTTTGTACAATTAACTTGCCACTTGGCGTTGCAATATCAAAAACTGCTACTTCACCACGTAAACGTTCTGGAACAAGATCGAACAGAATGCCTGTTTTAGTAAAACTAAAACAATCAAACATAAAGAATTCAGACAATATCTCTTCAGATGTCGATCCAATTGCCTTTAACAATGTAGTCACAGGCATCTTACGGCGACGATCTATTCGGAAGTAAAGACAGTCTTTTGGGTCAAATTCAAAGTCAAGCCATGACCCACGATAGGGAATAATCCGCGCAGAAAACAACAACTTACCTGATGAATGTGTTTTACCTCTATCGTGCTCAAAAAATACGCCAGGGGAGCGGTGCAACTGCGATACAATGACGCGCTCAGTACCATTAATGACAAACGAACCTGTATCGGTCATCAATGGAATTTCTCCCATATAAACCTCTTGTTCTTTAACTTCTTTCACCGTAGGTTTAGAAGTTTCTTTCTCCATGATAGTTAATCTAACTTTGGCTCGTAGTGGTGACGCGTAGGTCAATCCCCGCTGCTGACATTCTTTGACATCAAAAACAGGAGTTCCAAGTGAATAACTGATAAAATCTAGGCGCGCATTCTTAGAATGACTTTCAATAGGAAATATCGAGTTAAATGCAGCTTGCAGCCCTTGATTATTGCGTTTATTGGGTACAATTTTTTGTTGCAAAAAAGCAGCGTATGATTCGAGCTGTGTGGCGAGAAGAAATGGGATTGGCAAAATACTAGCTCGTTTTGCGAAACTCTTACGGATACGTTTTTTCTCGGTGAACGAATAGCTCATGAAATTTCTCCGGGAGAAGAATACAGAAGATTGTCGATTATTAGAAAATTAACTTCTAATTACAGCAATTATTTTTTACAGTGTTTCTTATAGTAAAAATATCAAAGGCTGGCAACTTTTATAAGCTAACCAGCCCTGGCAATTACATTAATTACTATTTAACTTCGCAAGTAGCACCAGCTTCAGTTAATTGTTTCTGAATTGCTTCAGCATCATCTTTCGCAACGCCTTCTTTAATTGCCTTTGGCGCACCATCAACCAGATCTTTTGCTTCTTTCAATCCTAAGCCTGTCACTGCACGTACCACTTTAATTACGTTAACTTTACTTGCACCTGCTGCCGTTAACATGACAGTAAATTCTGTTTGTTCTGCGCCGCCATCACCGCCACCTGCTGCTGGCGCAGCAACAGCAACTGCGGCTGCAGCTGCTGAAACACCAAACTTCTCTTCCATCTCCTTAATTAATTCTGATAGCTCCAGCACAGTCATATTTGCTATCGCGTCTAACAATTCTTCTTTTGATACAGCCATTATTTTCTCCTAGTAAATTATATTCTGATTGTTAATATATTTTAAAACAGTTCATACAGTTTATTTTTGGTCACGAACAGCAGCCACACCTCGTACAAACCGAGTTGGCACTTCATTAAGCGTTTGAGCAAATTTCGTAATTGGCGCCTGCATTGTTCCTAACAATTTAGACAACAACTCTTCACGACTAGGCAATACAGCAAGCGCAGCAATATCATTTGTAGACATAAGCTTATCGCCCATTGCTCCAATTTTAATTACTAACTTATCATTCGCCTTAGAAAATTCATGAAGCACTTTCGCTGCTTTTACTGGATCGGATCCAATACCATACGCAAGCGGTCCCACCATATGCTCAGCAAGGCCTGCATAAAGTGTGCCCACCACTGCACGGCGCACTAAAGTATTTTTCAGTACGCGAAAATATATCCCTGATTCACGTGTTTTAGCTCTTAGTTGCGTCATTTGACCAACTTCCAGCCCTCGATACTCAGCTAAAATAATAGCTTCTGCTTCGGCCACTTTTGCGCCAACCTCTGCTACTACAGCTTTTTTCTGTTCCAGATTAAGACTCAAGGTACATTCTCCATCAGTTTATATTGCATTGCGGTCTATTACTCAACCTATGACCGCAACACCACGAACCGGCGACCTTAAACCAGGAAAATAACAATCCTGTCTTGGGCACACCATCTACGCTGGGCACTATTAAACTATTAGTATGTATAATTAGATATTTAAGCCTTATTTAGACTAGATTTCCCTTGAGTAGCGTAATTTTCTTACATTACTCAAAGCTCCAGATCCTTTAAGCTGCCCCAACGGTCTTTGATAACTCGCTGAATTAAAACATATATTCAACGACCCAAAGTTACATCAAATTTGTTTGATCAACATACAACCCAATACCCATCGTGCTAGATAAGGATATCTTCTTAAGATAAACACCCTTAGAAGTCGCTGGTTTAGCCTTATTTAATGCCTCAACCAACGCCACTAAATTTTGTTTTAACGCATTAGATTCAAAAGAAGCCCGGCCTATCGTGCAATGAATGATTCCTGCTTTATCGGCGCGAAATTGTACTTGACCAGCTTTAGCATTTTTAACAGCACCAGCGACATCTGGTGTCACAGTTCCAACTTTCGGATTAGGCATTAGTCCACGTGGACCTAATATTTGACCTAACTGCCCTACGATTCTCATCGCATCTGGACTCGCAATCACCACATCAAAGTTCAAGTTTCCAGATTTTATGTCAGCAGCCAAATCATCGAACCCGACAACATCGGCACCTGCCTCTTGCGCTTCCTTTGCCTTGTCACCTTGTGCAAACACCGCGATACGCACTGTTTTTCCAGTTCCAGACGGGAGTACAACTGAACCCCGAACTGCCTGATCAGATTTTTTTGCATCAATACCCAATTTAATTGCAACATCAACTGATTCGTCAAATTTTGCTGTTGCCGTTTCTTTAATAATAGTCAACGCATCGGTCAATAAATATTGCTTATTGCGATCAGCTTTCTTCTTTATCTCTTCATAGCGTTTAGATATGCGAGCCATTATTATTGTCCCTCCACATCAATACCCATACTTCTTGCACTTCCTGCTACAGTACGCACGGCCGCATCCATATCTGCTGCTGTTAGATCTGGCATTTTTATTTTAGCAATTTCTTCTGCTTGCGCCCTGGTTAGCTTCCCAACTTTGTCTACATGGGGCCTTGCGCTACCACTACTCACTCCGGCTGCCTTCTTTATTAAAACAGACGCAGGCGTCGTTTTCATTATGAAGGTAAAGCTCTTGTCGGCATAAGCCGTTATAACAACGGGCACTGGCAATCCAGCTTCCAATTTTTGAGTTGCCGCATTAAATGCTTTACAAAACTCCATGATATTCAGCTGACGTTGACCCAATGCTGGGCCAACTGGCGGGCTAGGGTTAGCTTTACCAGCTGGTATTTGCAATTTAATATACCCTACAATCTTTTTTGCCATCTCTACTCTCCTTTTGGGTGCATATGAGCTTCAATACACTCTCCCCAATTTGGTTTTACTTACTTAAACTTTTTCAACTTGATTAAAATCCAGTTCAACAGGTGTAGGTCGACCGAAGATGGAAACCGACACTCTGAGTTTACTTTTATCATAATTAACATCTTCTACGCTGCCATGAAAGTCCGTAAATGGGCCATCTTTCACTCTTATTGCCTCACCTGCCTCAAATAAAACTTTTGGTTTTGGCTTCTCTATACCTTCTTGTATTTGATTAAGTATGTTTTGAACCTCTTTGGCACTAATCGGCGTGGGCTTCATAACTGAACCACCAACAAATCCTGTTACCTTATCTGTATTTTTTACTAGGTGCCATGATTCATCAGACATATCCATTTCAACCAAAACATACCCTGGAAAAAACTTTCTTTCACTGATGCTTTTTTGGCCAGATTTCATTTCAACAACCTCCTCGACCGGCACCAAAATTTCACCAAAACTATCTTCCATTCCCGCGCGCGCTATGCGTTCAAGCAAAGCCCGCTGGACACTTTTTTCATATCCAGAATAAGCGTGCACTACATACCATTTTTTGCTCATCCTATCCTCGAAAGCATGATCAGCCCTCTCTACCCATAATTAATTGCACTGATGACATTAGTGCCGCATCCACTAGCCATAAAAATAAGGCCATTGTTACAACAAAAGCAAAAACAACACCTGAGGTTTGAAGGGTTTCTTTACGCGTTGGCCAAACAACTTTCTTTGTTTCGTCCACTGCTTCTCCACAAAAAACATAAAACTCCTTACCCTGTGTCGTAAACCATGCCGTACCTATTGCCAAGACAAAACCTAGCAAGACTGAAAGCACGCGAATCACCATGGCGCTATCGCGCATATAAATAAAGCCAGCAGTACCTGCCGCAATAAATAAGAACGCTAGACCAAGTTTAATCTTGTTCACTTTAAATACCCCAATTCAATACTTTCTCGAAACTTGAACATGATGACCCTAATATTGATTAATTCGCTTACAACAAAAATTTGCTTTTTATATTTTATAGTACGCAAACACACCGCAAGAACTATACATCTTATGATTTTATTCGCTTCACAATATTTTCATACTAAAACCACGCTTTAACTTCTGTAAAGAATCAATTCTTTACATAACTCTATTTCACCTTACTTTTCTTTGATTCGCCACGTCATATCTTCAAAAAACGCAAAAAGAAACGGCAGGCCAGGAGGGCATCGAACCCCCAACCTTCGGTTTTGGAGACCGACGCTCTGCCAATTGAGCTACTGGCCTATCTTTCAACAACAAACAAAGTTTATACAGCTTTCTATCTTTTATTTTATTTATATCAACGTTGGACTCTTAGCATCACACTACTCACTACTCTATAACTGTAGCAACAACACCTGCACCGACTGTTCTACCACCTTCACGAATTGCAAATCGCAATCCTTCCTCCATCGCAATTGGCGCAATCAGATTAACTGATACTGAAATATTATCTCCAGGCATCACCATTTCTGTT